>JALSPL010000508.1 GCA_026985975.1 Anaerolineae bacterium
AAAGATGGCAGTTGGCTGATGCTGAGCGGCAATGCGTTGGCCGATGATGGGACGGTGGTGAGGATGGAAATCTATCGCGGCGACGAAATGCTGCCTGATTCCCCCTGCAACACGCCCGCTCTTGATGAAACCCCTCCCGAGTTTCAGCTTCTGCCCCCTCTGAAAGCGCCCGCCAACGCCCGGGTGATGTCCGAGGGCGCTGGCGGCGGGCCGGGCAATTTCTACCAATCCGCCACCGTTTCCACCTCGCTCAATCTTCGCAAGTTGGACGACCACTATCAGCAGCAACTGCAGGACGCCGGTTGGGAGCTGCTGGGCTCCGACAGAACCAAGGCCCTGGCCTGGAGCGAATGGGAGTTGAAAGACAAAAAAGGACGTTCCTGGATTGGTTCGTTGCTTATTGCCAAGCGTTTTTCTCAGGAAGACAGCTATCTGATGATGCTACGGGTGGAACGAGCGGCCGAAACAAACAAGCCATGACAAATCCAGCCATTCTTGCCGACCGCTTCAAAACCCTCTACTACGATCCCGACCGGGACGCGGTGATCCTGCTGAACCGGGCCAAATACCCGCACGAGACCGAATACGTCGTCTGTCGGTCGGTGGAGGCTTTGGCCCGGGCCATCGAGACCATGATCGTCCAGGGCGGGCCGCCCCTGGCCTATGCCGCGGGCCTGGGCCTGGCGCTGGCCCGGCCCGACGAGGCCAGCTATCGGGCTGCGGCCGCGCGGCTGCTGGCCACCCGCCCCACCGCCGACGACCTGCATCACATCATCCCGGCGGCGCTGGAACGGGCGCTGGCCGCGCTGGCCGCGGGCGAGGACCCCAAACAGGCCGTGCTCGCCTACGTCAACGGCGAGATCGCCCGCGGCAATCGGGTGAGCAGGCTGTGCGGGGAGCACGCGGCCGCGTTGCTGGCGGATGGCGATCGGGTGCTGACCCACTGCATCGCCGGCGCCGCCCTGTGCTGGATGCTGTGGGCAGCCCAACAACAGGGCAAGACCATCCATCTCATCGCCACCGAGACCCGGCCCTATCTGCAAGGGGCCCGGCTTACGGCCCAATGCGCCAAAGAGCTGGGCGTGGAAGTCACCCTCATCACCGACGGCATGCCCGCCCATCTGATGAGCCAGGGCATGATCGACAAATTCATCTGCGCGGCCGACCGCATCACTCTGGACGGCCACATCACCAACAAGGTGGGCACCTTTCAGATCGCCATCGCCGCCCACTACCACGGCATTCCCTTCTATGTGCTGGGCTACGACGGGCCCGACCCGGATACCGAAAGCGCGAACGGCATCGAGATCGAATGGCGGGATGGCGAGGAAGTACTGCACTGTGCGGGCGTGCGCACTGCGGTGGAAGGGGCGAAAGCGCTGTATCCGGCCTTCGACATCACCCCACCCCATCTCATCTCGGGCATCATCACCGACCGCGGCGTCTTCCCGGCCACGCTCATCCGGCGATATTTCGACGCCTGACGGCAGTTGTTTCGTCGCGCTCGTTCGATCGAGGAGATGCGTTGTCCGCCTGAAATGCGACGCATCTTTACCCCTGAAAAGGGCGGATGCAATAATGGCTCCCCTGAAAAAAGGTCGAGATCAGCAGCAACGATAGAGAAGACAGCGAAAATGGTGTGGTTTCAGCCACCTTTCCTTGGCGAAACCATGATATTTTCCTTTGCGCCTTGGCAGCTTTGCGTGAGATCAAGCTTTTTTCAGTCGATCCAATAATAGCGGCAGAGAAAAAATTATGGGGTTTCAGCCGATTTTTCTTGGCGAAGTCCTGGTATTTTTCTTTGCGGCTTTGTGACTTTGCGTGAGATCAATCTTTTTTCAGTCGTTCCAGGCCTTCGTTTGTCGCCCATCACCCATATCCCTATGAGCCTTTCCCTTTACACCCAATACCGCCAACATCAACTGGAAGCGCTGCTGGAGATCACGCGCACCTTCGCCTCCAGCTCCGATCTTTCCACCCTGCTGCGCACCATTCTGGGATACGCCGCGGATCTGGTGCACGCCGATTTTGGCTACATCGCCCTGACCACGCCCGCCGGGTCCTTGCGCATCACCACCGGTTATCGGCTTCCCACCGCCGTGTTCGAGGAGCTATCTCCCTATCTGGCCCAAAAACGTCCGGTGGAGGATTTCTGGTCGGAAGCGGAATTGCGGCGGCAACTGGAACTGGTCAACGCCGTCACCCAGACGACGCTGGAGCAGGTGGTGGCGCTGCCCCTGGTGTTGGAGGACGAGGAGGTGGTGGGCGGCATCTTCTTGTTTCGTACCGGCACCATCGCTTTCACGCCGGGCGACCGCATGTTGCTGCGGGATTTCGCTGATCAGGCGGCGGTGGCGGTGCGAAACGCCCGCCAGGTGGAGCAGCTCCGCACCGAAAAGGCCCGGGTCGAAGCCATCATCGAGAACAACCCCAACGGCATCATGATTCTCGACCCGCAATTTCGGGTGGAGATCATCAATCGGGCGCTATCGCAACTGCTGGGCGTGGCCGAAGATGATGTGGTGGGCCAACATTGCGCCCAGGCGCTGCGATTGCGAAATCGCACGGGCGAACATCTCTGTCTCAGCGAAAGCAACCCGCCGCCCCCCACCCGGGTGCTGTACGGCGAGGGCGACATCGTGCGTCCGGGCCACAAGACCATCACGGTGGGCGTCAGCTATTCGCCCCTCTTTGGCGGGGACGGGCGTCTGGCGAACATCATCATCACCTTTGTGGATATTACCCGCTACCGCGAAGCGGAAAATCTGAAATCCACCTTCATCTCCGTTATCTCCCACGAACTGAAAACGCCCGTCAGTCTGATCAAAGGCTACGCCGGCACCCTGGCCCGCACCGATGTCGTCCCCGACCCCGATTTTGTGCGGGAGAGCGCCGCGATCATCGTGGAGGAGGCGGATCGCCTGACCGAGCTCATCGATAATCTGCTGGACGCGTCCCGCATCCAGACCGGAGCGCTATCCATGGATCCCCAGCCGCTGGACGTGGCCGCAGTGGCGAAAAAGACCATCGAGCGCTTTCGCACTCAGACCGATCATCACCAATTCATCCTCGATTTCCCCGACGATCTCCCCCTGGCGCTGGCCGATGAACGTCGTTTGCGGCAGGTGTTCGATAACCTCATCAGCAACGCCATCAAATACTCGCCCGAGGGGGGCAAAATCATCATCGGCGCCCGCAAACAGGAAGATGAGCTCACGGTCTTCGTGCGGGATGAGGGCGTTGGCATCCCCGAGGAAGAGCTGGACGCTATCTTCGAGAGCTTCTATCGGGTGGACTCAAGTCTGCGGCGCAGCACCCAGGGCGCTGGGCTGGGCCTTTTTCTGGTCCGGGCCATCATCCGGGCCATGGGCGGCGATGTCTGGGTGCAAAGCCAACCGGGCCAGGGATCGGCCTTTTACTTCAGCCTGCCCATCGCTTCCTAGCCCTCGCCCCCTACGCCCCCACATAGCGGGCGTACAGGCTTTTGGCCAGATCGGGGTCTTCCGTGCCCTTGATGATGGCCCGGCCATCCGCGAAGATCGTGAGTTCATAGCCGTCGATGGTCGCCCGTACCAGATAGTCATTCACATCCACCGCGCCCAGGGCTTGCAGTCTGCGGGCAATGTCGGGCAAGGAGACGCGGGCGCCGGGGTTGGTGATCTGCACGGCGTTGCGTCCGCACAACGAGACGCTGCGACTGCCCGCATCCGCATTCAGAAACCGATACTCGCCCCTGCCGCAGGCCGGGCAATCGGGATTGCGTTGGGCGACGCCGAATTGCTCGAAGGCGTTGTCCCACAAATCCATCATCAACATGCCCCGGTTGATCTCGCCCTTCCCTGTCAGCAGTTTCATGGCCTCGGCCGCGCTGATGGAGGCCATCAGGGTGACGATAGGCCCGATGACGCCGGCGGTGTCGCAGGTGGGCCCGCCGCCGGGCGGCTCCGGCCCCAGCAGGCATTGCAGGCAGGGCGTCGCCTCTCGCCCGACCTTTTCCGCTGCCCCGTCCGGGATAATAGTGGCGGTCATGCCGTAGGACGCCACCACGCCGGTGTAGACCCAGGGCAGCCCCAGCTTCAGCGCCACATCATTGATGAGATAGCGGGTCTCGAAGTTGTCTGTGCCGTCCAGAATCAAATCCACATCTTGCACCAGACCGATGGCGTTGCCTGCATTGAAATTAGCCACCACCGGCTCGATGAGGATGTCACTGTTGGCGGCCCGCAGATGCTCGGCCGCGGCCACCGCCTTGGGCTGTCCCCGAGCCGCGTCCGCCTCGGTGAAAAGCATCTGCCGGTGCAGGTTGTTCATCTCCACAAAATCGCGATCGATGAGACGCAAAAAGCCGACGCCCGCCCGGGCCAGCAGCATAGCCAGCGCCGAGCCGGTGGCCCCGCAGCCCACAATGGCGACACGGCTGGCCAACAACTTGCGCTGCCCCTCTTCGCCCAGGCCGTTGAAGATGAGCTGGCGTTGATAGCGGGAGAGATCAGGATGCGTCGGGCGTTGAATCATGGTGATACAACCAATTCCGTGACTTCCGCCGGACCATCCAGTGTGATCCGAAGTTGGTTCAAGACATTACGTCCGAGGATTGCCTCTCCAGAAGGGCTGGCGACGACTCTTACTCCTGCTAATGTGATATGACCAATTTTCAACGACACCACATAGGCATTCACCCAGATATTTTTTCCCGTAACGCCGCGTAATCGCACCTTTCTTGCCGCGGGGACGCCGATTATTCGTAAATCAGCCAAAGGAATAAGGGTTCCATCAGCGCCCGAATCGATAATTGCTTCAATTTCCCTTGTATCTGACTTTTCCCTTTCGAGCGAAAATAGGACAATAGAGATAACAGGAATGGCAGGATCAAATGCTTCGTTGTATGCGTAGCTAATAACTGTCATGGTTGTGAACGATTCGGGGAGAGCGAAAAACATACTCTTCAACGGGATTTTTCGTTACTGGAGAAATCAGGACAAATTGGTCTGGATAGCGTTGACGGATTCGTTTATAAAGTGCGACCTGATCACGGTCATGGTCAATGACTTGGCCATCCAAAACCGCTACGTATTCTCCCAGATAACGTTTCACCAGTTCAGGATGAAGTCGTTGAAAAGCTAACTCCTCCCGCCACATGGCATCATCTTCCGATGACGCGGCGTCAGGCATTCGCCCTGTTTCGTCATCCAGATCGATGGAGTCCAACAACACGCTCTGCACATCGCTGCGCCGTTGTCGAGCGATGCGCTGCGCCCGGTGATAAATTTCTGGGGGGATATCAAGTGAGACGACTGGCATTTTCACCTCCGATAGTGACGGTTGATGCGCCTCAATTATACCACATTGTCAACAAGCGCTCGGCCTCCTTCCAGACGGTTTCGACCGGAATATCCCGCACGCAGCCGTGAGCGGGCAGGTCGGGCCAGTCGAATTTGCCGCAAGGCGCACAATTCCAGGCGCTGGCGATGATTCGATGCCGGACGGGATCGCCCCACGGCCCGAACAGCGTCGGATCCGAGGGCCCGTAGAGATGCACCGTGGGCGTTCCCGCTGCCACGGCCAGATGCAACGGCCCGCTATCGGGCCCCAGGGCGATGTCGGCCCGATGTAACAGCGCCGCCAATACGCTGAAAGAGGTCTGCCCGCCCAGATCGATAACATCGCCCGAGGGAACCGCGGCCACGGCCCGGGTCAGAGGGATCTCATCGGGGCCGCCGGTGACCAACACCCGCACGCCCGCGTCGGCCAACCGCCGGGCGATCTCCCGCCATTTTTCCGGCTCCCACAGCTTGATGGCCGCGCCCGAGCCAGGATGAATCACGGCCAGAGGATGCACGTCATCCACGCCGAAGATATCGAAAAGCAGCTTGTCGGCGTCGCCCAGGTCGCGAGAGGTGAGCTCGAAGCGCAGGGGATGCGTCGCCGGGTCGGGCTGCAAGCGGGCGCCCGTCAGGGCCGCGACCAGTCGCAGATTGCTGGCGACCGCGTGCTCGCGGGCTGGGGGCAGCGCTTGCGTCAGCCAGGGCGCGGTTTCGGGCGTATCGAAGCCCAGGCGCAGGGGAACGCCCGCGAACCGGGCCAGCAACGCCCCCCACCAATGATCGGGTCGGGCGATAAGCGCGGCGTCATAGCGTTTCGCCCGCAATGGCCGGGACCAGCGCCAGAGCAGCTCCCAGCGCTGGAGGACGCCCGCCCGCCCGCCTCGCTCGAATGCGGGAAAGGGAATCTCGATAAGCTCATCGTAACCGTCGGTCAGGCCGGGCAGCGCAGGCTTGGCCCATGATCCCGCTGCCAGCGTGATGTGCGCCGCGGGCAATCGGGTTCGCAGCCAGCGCAGGGCCGGGCCCAAAAACAGCAGGTCCCCCAGATGATCAGGACGGATGATGAGGATGCGGGCGTTTGCCAGGCGCTCGGGGGGGAGGACGCGCCCACGCTTTCCTCCGGCGACGCGCGCCAGCCCGCGTATGATGCTCGCGCGCACGCGGGCGCGACCAGCCGGGCGGGCCTCTGGCTGCGGCGGATGGGGATAGGTTGGCATAGGATCATTGTACGATGTGCGGGTGAGTTTGGGGAAATGGCTGGCGCAGGCTATCATCATGGCGAGGACGCGTATGAATATCGAAATCATCTGGCGGGACGATTCCGTCATCGCCGTGAACAAGCCCGCGGGCCTGCTGGTGCACAATAGCCGTTGGGCCGGGCCCAAAGAGACATCCTTGCGGCAACTCGTGGCCCGGCAGATCGGCCAACAGGTCTACCCCATCCATCGGCTGGACCGCCCCACCAGCGGCGTGCTGCTCTACGCCCGCACGCGGGAAGCGGCCCGGCTGTGGCATGATCAACTGGCCCGCTCCGACACAAACAAGACTTACATCGCCCTGGCCCGGGGCAGGCTGGCGGGTCCCATGACCGTAGATCATCCCCTGAAGATCGACGAAGTCCGGCGACCGGCGCTGACGCATTTTCTGCCGCTGAATTACTGTCCGGCCGAGCATGTCACCCTGGTGCAGGCCATGCCGCGCACGGGCCGCCAGCATCAGATTCGGCGGCATCTGGCCCGCACCGCCCACCAGATCATCGGCGACACCACCTATGGCAAAGGCCGCATCAACCGCTATTTTCGTCAGACCTACGCCCTGCACCGGCTCTTTTTGCACGCCGCGGGCCTGGACATCACCCATCCCGTCACGGGCCAAC
>JALSPL010000509.1 GCA_026985975.1 Anaerolineae bacterium
CTTCATCGGCCACATGGGGGATGTGCTGCCACAGCTCCTCGGTGACATAGGGGATGTAGGGATGCAGCAGGCGCAGGGTCTGATCCAGCACATAGACCAGGGTCTGGCGCACCGGATCGGGATCATCGCCCCGCAGCCGGGGCTTGGCGGCCTCGATGTACCAGTCCGCGAAATCGCCCCACAGGAAGTCGTAGATCTGGCGGCCCGCTTCGCCGAACTGGTAGCCGTCGATGAGCCGGGTGGCGTTGGCGATGGTCTGGTTCAGGCGATGCAGCGCCCAGCGGTCGGGCGTTTGCAGGCTGTCCGGATCAGGCGCGCCGCCATAGGCGAAGCCGTCGGGCAGATTGCCCAGCACGAAGCGGGTGGCGTTCCAGATCTTGTTGGCGAAGTTGCGATTGGCCCGGATGCGGCTAACGCTGAGGTTCATGTCGTTGCCGGGCGTGGAGCCGGTGAGCAGGGTGAAGCGCAGCGCGTCCGCGCCGAATTCATCGGCCAGCTCGATGGGGTCCTCCACGTTGCCGTAGGTCTTGGACATCTTGCGGCCATGCTCATCCCGCACCAGGCCGTGGAGATAGACGGTGTGGAAGGGGATGTCGTTGGTGTAGAGCAGGCCCTGCATCACCATGCGGATGACCCAGAAGAAGAGGATGTCATAGCCGGTTTCCAGCACGTCGGTGGGGTAGAAGCGGCGCAGATCGGGGGTGTCTTCGGGCCAGCCCAGGGTGCTGAATGGCCACAGGCCCGAGCTGAACCAGGTGTCCAGCACATCCTCGTCCTGGGTGAGTTCCACGGGCTCGCCGTAGTGCTCCTGGGCCTGGGCCAGGGCTTCCTCCTCGCTGCGGGCCGCGAATTCCTGACCATCGGGCCCGTACCACACGGGGATGCGATGGCCCCACCACAATTGGCGGCTGATGCACCACGGGCGCAGGTTGTTGAGCCAGTTGTTGTAGATCTTCTCGAAGCGCTCGGGGATGATGCGGATGCGGTCGTTGGCCACCGCGGCCAGGGCCAGATCGGCCATGGCGTCGGTGTTCACCCACCACTGCATACTCACCATGGGCTCGATGATCTCGCCCCCGCGCTGGGCCCGGGGCACCTGCATCTGATACGCCTCTTCCTTGATCACCAACCCGGCCTCTTTCATGTCGGCCCACAGCTTCTTGCGGGCCTGGAAGCGCTCCATGCCCGCGTACGGCCCCGCCTCCTGGTTCAAGGTGGCGTCCTTGTTCATGATGTTGATGATGCGCAGGCCGTGGCGCTGGCCGATCTCGAAGTCGTGGGGGTCGTGCCCCGGCGTGATCTTCAGCGCGCCAGTGCCGAATGCCATATCCACATAAGTGTCCTGGATGATGGGAATGGGGCGGTTGAGGATGGGGACCAGCGCGGTGTGGCCGATGAGATGTTTGTAGCGCTCGTCGTCGGGATGCACGGCCACCGCGGTGTCGCCCAGGATGGTCTCGGGCCGGGTGGTGGCCACGGGGATGTAGCCCTGGCCCGGGCCTTCGCTGATGTCGTGACCGGCAATGGGGTATTTGAAATAGTAGAGGGTTCCCTGT
>JALSPL010000510.1 GCA_026985975.1 Anaerolineae bacterium
AAAAAGGTCGGAATCAGCAGCGACGGTAGCTGAAATAGCAAAAATGATGGGGGTTCAGCCAGTCTTTCTTGGCGAAACCCTGGTATTTTTCTTTGCGCCTTTGTGGCTTTGCGTGAGATCAATCTTTTTTCAGTCGATCCACTCTTCACTCTTCACTCTATCCATGTTCGGCGTCTGGGCTCCGCTGCTCTGGACAGCTTTCTTTCTGGTCGCGATCTGGTGGTTGAGCCGCCGACAGGCGTTCTATTTCCTGTCGGCGCTCTACCACCTGACGCGATCACAGCAGGCCGCGGTGGTGGCCTACGCCATCTTTTTTTTGCCGGGCACGGTGGTGCATGAATTTGCCCACTGGATCATGGCAAAAATACTGGGCGTGAAGACGGCAGGTTTTCATGTGCTGCCCAAACTGGGCAAGAAGGGCGAGATTCGGCTGGGGTCGGTGGATGTGCGGGGCGGGGGCGTAGTGGAACACAGTCTTATCGGCATGGCCCCCATGCTGCTGGGCGGGGTGGTGACGCTGGCATTGAGCTATTGGTTGGTGGATGTGGACGCCCTGGCCGTGGCGGTTCGCTCGGAACAGTTCGGCGAGGTGCTGGCTGTGGCGATGCAGGTTTTTTCCCGGCCCGATGCGTTGCTCTGGCTGTGGCTGCTGTTCACTATCAGCGGATCCATGTTTCTCAGCGCCAGCGATCGGGCGCCCTTGCAGCAGATGGCGCTGTATCTGACCGCGGTCATTCTTCCCCTCTATCTCTTCGGCCTGATTCCGGCCCTGCCCGATGCGTGGACGCAGGAAATCGCCCAGGTCTTTGCGGTGTTCGCCTCGGGTCTTGCCGTCGCCCTGGCACTGCATGGGGTGATGACTGCGATCTTTGCGCTGCTCTACTTTCTTGCCCAGGCGCTGCGTCCTGGCGTATGATGTGGCGCATAATTCCCTCGCAAAATGTGGTAATTGATGATGCCTCTTTATTTTTCGCCTGAACTATTCACGACTGACAAGTTGTTGTACAAATCCTCCTGGACGTCCTTTCATCGCGGTCAGGAATATTTTTCCTTAGGCCGCGTTAAGCCTGTCTACCTGGGGGATCAGGAAGCTATTTTCGAAGTGCAGGGCACGAAAAGATATCGCGTAGAGTTTGTTTTGATGGCGGATGGCCAGGATTTCTATTCTGACTGCTCCTGTCCCCAGGGCCGAAAGGGATATTTTTGCAAACATCAGGTTGCGTCGGGATTGTACATGTTTGATTATTTGCAGAAATTTGGCAAGGGGCAATGGAAACAGTTGTTGGATAATGTGATCCATACAAAAAAACGACGTTCCCAAAAAGAGGCGCCCTATTTACTCTTCTTTTTGTTGACCGAAGAGCGAGGCAATTGGGAACTGGAGCCAGTCAAGCTTTTGGCTAAGGATTTCCCGGCGGATGTTCCCGGACCGGACGATCCTGCGTTTTTGGAGATCGTACAGAAGGTCTTTCGCAAATGGGACGGGCTCTACGGCAAATTGAGAAAACAGCGGAGTTCTTTGTCTGCGAGTATGTGTTTGAATGGCAGTGAGGGTGTGGTAACCATGGCGAACGTCATGATTCGGGAGAATCGGTTACAGCGGCAGTATTATTATTATGACTCCGCCGCACCAGCCGTTGGCGAATTTCTGTCCTTTCTCCGATCACACCATGCTCCAATTCTTCTGGCGAATATGTGGGGAGAGATAGAGGGTTTTCTCACCGTGTTGCCAGGCGTTGGGAAGTTGGTTCTGTTATTGCAGGAAGATGGTGAAGGCAATCTTTCCCTTTTGGTTCAGGGTGAAGCAGCTGAAATGTCCTTTTTGGTGGACGCAAAAGGTTTCGAGTTGGTCAGTGGCTCGCCACTGTGGGGAATGGCTGACAGACGATATCTTTTTCAACTTCCAGCATCATCTGATGCTCAAGATTTGGCGATGCTGCCGAAATTGTCCGGCGCCATGATTAGGGCGGATGAAAAGGATTTGTTTCTTGATCAATATCTGTTACCTCTGATGAAGCGGGTGGAAGTGAGGCATAACAGGCTTCGCTGGGTGGATATTAAAGACGAATTGCCTGTGAAGCGGCTTTATCTCATGGAAGAGGGGGGAGAATTACTGGTCAGTCTTCGTTTTGGTTATGGCGATCATGAGGTCCGATACAGTAAAACCGCGGAGGAGGTAACCTTGATGAGAGATGAGGAGGATCCATGGCTCTTCATACGAGTGCATCGTCAGTTGGCGATGGAGCAAGAGACGTATGGATCACTGTCCTCGTCTCGTACGGGCCTCAAGCGGGGCGGCGTAGACTATGACGATGACATTTTCCGGCTGCGGGCGCGTGTGGATCCCGTTGATTTTCTGTTGCGTAAGGTGCCGCTGTTGCTCAAGGACGGGTTTGAGGTTTATGGTGAGGATGAGCTAAAAAATGTGCGGGTGAATCGTCATCAGCCAACTATCAGCCTGAACGTTACGTCGGGTATCGATTGGTTTGATGTGCAGGCGGTGGTCAAATTTGGCGATATCGATGTGCCATTGAAGGAAATTCGTCAGGCTATGCGCCGCAAAGAGCGCTTCGTCAAGTTGGCCGATGGCAGCATTGGCGAGATTCCGGAGGCATGGATCGAAAAATACCGTCATCTTTTCAGGCTGGGTGAGCAGACCGAGGAAGGGGTGCGTCTGGCTGATTATCATATGACTCTGATCGATGAACTGCTGGCCCAGGCTGACCATGCGCAGGTGGACGATGCGTTTCAGCAACGACTTCACCGTCTGAAGGATTTCAGCGGCATCGAAGAAAAACCTTTGCCCCAGGGCTTTACCGGCGAGTTGCGGGAATATCAGAAAGCCGGTTATTACTGGCTTCATTTCTTGCATGACTATGGTTTTGGCGGCATTCTGGCGGATGACATGGGCCTGGGCAAGACCGTGCAGGTGTTGGTTTTCCTGCTTTCTCTGAAGGAGTCGGGCGAGGCGCAAACTGCCAATCTCATTGTGGTGCCCCGTTCGTTACTTGTGAACTGGCAGCGAGAGGTGGAGCGCTTTACGCCTTCATTGCGGGTTTATCAGCATTTTGGGCAGGGACGACGTAAAGATATCAAGGTTTTCGAGAATTATGACATCATCCTCACCACCTACGGCACTATGCGTCAGGATATCCAGTTCTTGCGAGAGCATCCCTTCCACTACGCTGTTCTGGATGAGTCTCAGGCCATCAAAAACCCCCTGTCGCAGACCGCCAAGGCCGCTCGCCTGCTCAAGGCCGATCATCGTCTGGCGATGACGGGCACGCCCGTGGAGAATAACGCGTTCGAGCTATGGTCCCAGTTTGCTTTTGTCAATCCGGGCCTGCTGGGCGGGCTCGAGTATTTCCGACAGGAATTCGCCGTGCCCATTGAGCGGCGCGGGGATGAGGCCGCCGCCCAGTTTTTACGCAAGATGGTTTATCCCTTTATCTTGCGGCGCACCAAGGATCAGGTTGCCAGAGAACTGCCGCCGCGCACCGAGCGGGTGCTTTATTGCGATATGGAGCCTGCTCAGCGGCGGTTTTACATCAAAACCCGGGACCACTACCGCTCCATGCTGCTGGGCATCGTGGAGGAACAGGGCATGAATCAGGCCCGGATGAAGGTGCTGGAGGGGCTTCTGCGGCTGCGTCAGATCAGCAATCATCCCAGGCTGGTTAATCCCAAATTCCGTGGTGATTCCGCTAAGCTGGCCATGCTGATGCAGGAGCTGGAGACGTTGCGAGACAGCGGTCACAAAGCCCTGGTGTTCTCCCAATTCGTGAAAATGCTCAAACTGGTGCGCCAGGAGCTGGACGCCCGTAAAATTCCCTATGTCTATCTGGATGGCCGCACCCGCAAACGCCAGGAGCGGGTGGATGAATTTCAGAACAATCCCGACATTCCCTTCTTCCTGATCAGTCTCAAGGCCGGCGGCGTCGGCCTGAACCTGACCGCGGCGGATTACGTCATTCACATCGATCCCTGGTGGAATCCGGCGGTGGAGATGCAGGCTACTGATCGCACCCATCGCATCGGCCAGGACAAACCAGTGTTCGTTTACAAACTCATCGCCCGTGACACGGTGGAAGAGAAGATTTTGCAGCTTCAGGAGCGTAAAAAGGCCCTGGTTTCCCAGCTCATCAGCACCGAAAGCAGCTTTTTCAAGAGTTTGACCGCTGAGGATATCGAGACGCTGTTCAGTTAGCCAGCCAGGGCCAGATAAAACATGCGTCCGGCGGAGAGGACGACCACCACCAGCAGCAGGCGATACACCCAGATCTGCGCCCACTCCCTGGTGGCGAATCGCACCGCGGTCCAGGCCCCCGCCACTGTGCCGATGGCCATGATCAAGCCCACCAGCCAGGCCACCTGGCCGTTGCGGATGAAGATGACAAAAGCGAAGATGTTGAAAGCCAGCACCAGCAGCGCCTTGATGGCGTTGGCGTGGATCAGGTCATGCCCGATGGCCATCACCAGCCCCACCAGCAGAAAAATGCCCACGCCCGCCTGAATGAAGCCGCCGTAAATGCCGATGAAGAAAAAGAGAATCCACTCCTTCCATCCCGGCTTGCGAGCGCCTTCCGCCCGCCCCGTCAGCCAGCGTTTGGGCTTGAGGATGATGAGGAAGAAAGTGATGATGAGCATCCCGGCGATGGCCAGCTTCATGGCCCGTTCATCCAGATTCACCGCGATCTGCGCGCCCAGCACCCCGCCGACGATGGTGGGCAGCAGCAAGGTCAGCGCCTCCCGCCAATTGAGATAGCCCCGGCGCTGAAAACTGCTGGCGCTAACGCCCGTTTGCAACAGCACGCCGATGCGATTGGTGCCGTTGGCCACGCTGGCGGGCAGCCCCATGAAGACCAGCAGCGGCAGGGTGATGGCGCTGCCGCTGCCTGCCAGGGTGTTGATGAATCCGGCCAGAAAACCGGCGACGATGACGGCGGGGTACATCCAGGGGCTGAGATCGTAGGTCATGGGAATGGTCAATGGCGGCTCTTTTGGATTTCAGGCGGTGAAGCTTGTCAGAATCCTCTGTCATCCAGAATTCCGACGAAAATAGACGAAAGGACGAAGATTGACGAAGAAATTCGTCAATCTTCGTCAGGAGTTTGAACTGTTCCCTTGAGATCCAGTTGAGCCTTAATGGTTAATGATGGTTTGTTATCGTAGCGGATGATGAAAGCTCTGCATGGCTGTCAATAATTCAGTGGGGGTCTTTTGCAAGGTGAAGACGTCTCGGTAGCGGGGATTGACGAAACCGGCCTGAATGGCGTGCTCGATGAGCTCGACCAGCGGCGTATAGTATCCGGCCACATTGAGGATGCCGATGGGCTTGGGTTCATAGCCGAGCTGGCTCAGGGTCAGGGTCTCGAAGAGCTCGTCCAACGTGCCAAAGCCGCCGGGCAGGGCGATGAAGCCATCGGACATCGCCACCATTTTGGCCTTGCGGGTGTGCATATCGGGCGTGACGATGAGTTCTGTGATCCCTTCATGCACCACTTTGGGCACATTCATGCTGTCGGGAATGACGCCTACGGCCTGGCCTCCGGCAATCAGCACGGCGTCGGCCAGTATGCCCATGATGCCGGTCATACCGCCGCCGAAAATGAGGGTGATGTCGTTTTGGGCCAGCAAGCGACCCATCTCGCGGGCGGCTTCGGCGTAGGCGCTGTTCACGCCCGGCTGCGAGCCGCAGAAAACACAGATTTTTTCGAGCATAGTCAGAAGGTTGTGTGAGGAGAACGCTTCGCGTTTGGCGTTGATTGTCGATTTCGATGCACTATTGTATAGGCATTGTCCAATTCATCCACAATTTTTGTCCAGTCATAGCGTTGTTCCGCCAATGAACGGGCATTTTGCATCAGGTTTGCGCGTAGCGCCCGATGCTGGGCCAGCCTGTCGACCGCAGCGATGAAATCTTCTGGCGTATCGGCTTGCAGCAGATGCTCGCCCGGCGTCACAGCCAGGCCCTCGTAACCGATGGCGGTGCTGATGACGGGAACGCCCAGGGCGAAGGCTTCCAGAATCTTCAGCCGCGTGCCCGAGGCCGCCCGCAACGGCGCCAGCGCCACATCCGCCTGCCGGTAGATGGGCGTCAAGTCGGGCAGCCGCCCGGTGATGGTCACGCCCTTTTTGCCGTCTGCAGAGGCCCGCACTCGCGGATGGTCGAGATTGACCAGGGTCAGCGTGAGGGTGGGATGGCGGCGGCGCAGCTCGGGCCAGATGTCGGTCAGTAGCCAGCAGGCCGCGTCCAGGTTGGGCGCATGGGTGGGGGAGCCCACAAAGAGCAGGTTGCGGATGGTTGCTCGCAGCGGGCCCGGCGTCAGGCTTTGCGTATCGACGCCATTGGGGCTGACGATGATGTTGGCGTCCGCCGCCCGTTGGCGGATGATGGCCGCGTCTTGTTCCGACATGGCCGCCACCAGATCGAAGCGGGGGTAGATGAAGGCTTCGTAGCGCTGCCAGCGCCGGGCCTGCTGCTTCAGTCTTTTTTGTTCCCGCCCATCTGGCTGCACGCCCGCCCGCCGGGCCAGGCCCACGCTGAAGATGTCATGGGTGATGAGGACGGTGGGGGGCGAGTTCGGCGTCAGGGCGTAGGGAGCCAGATAGGGCCATTCCACCTGCAGGATGTCGTAGCGGTTCTGCGTCAGCTCGGCCTGCAGAGCCCGGTGCATGGCGGCTTGCTCCCAGGCCGGGATGTCTGCTGGCCAGCCGCGCCGCCAGGCCAGCGCATAGTTTCGGGCCGCAATCAGCGCATCCCGGCCGGGATGGCGCAGCAGCCTTTTTTTGCTCTGGAAAGGAACGCTTATCACCCGGATGTCCAGCTTTTGCCCCAACTGTTTCAAACCCTGCCGCTCCTCCTCATTTCGGCAGAAGCTGAGAAAGGTGACCTGATGGCGGCGGGCCTGCTGGCGGGTGATGTTGTAAAGCCGCGTGCGTCCGCCGCTGAAGATGGGCAGGGGCGAGATGGGCGAAAGGATGAGCAGTCTCATGGTTTGAGCAGGAGCCACAGCGTTCGGCAGCGAGGTTGAACAGGCTGGCAATAGTGTTCATACAGCGGCCCCAGCGCCTGTTGCTGACGCTGTTTTTGGCGGCGGGCCAGCGTTTGCACCATTTCGGGATCATCCGCCGGTTGCAGGGGGAGATCGTATATGGCCGCGGCC
>JALSPL010000511.1 GCA_026985975.1 Anaerolineae bacterium
AGGTCATGCGCCGAGAGGACATCTACACCGGCCCCCACATCGATCGCGCCCCCGATCTGCTCATCCGCTGGGTGGATGATAAATATCTGGCGGTGAAGGATTACCAGGCCGATCCCAACGGCCCCATCTTCGGCGTCAAACAGAAATTCGGGCGGCACGGAGCGGCTTATGCGCTGGATCAGACCGGCACGCACATCATCGAGGGCATCGTCATGCTTTATGGCAAAGGGGTGAAGCCTGGCGTGCGGCTGCAAGGCGCTGAGCTCCTGGATGTGGCGCCCACGGTGCTCCACCTGCTGGATACGCCCATTCCCCGGGCCATGGATGGCAAGCCCCTGCTGGACGCGTTTGAGCCCGCCATCGCCGAAAAGCCGGTGGTCTATGAAGAAGATGATCGGGATGTGACGGGCGGCCCGGGCCTGGAACTCAGCGAGGAGGAAGAAAAGGCTATCCGCGAACGCTTGCAGGGACTGGGTTACGTCGCATAACCATGATTTCGGCAGAGCCCCGACCATCCGCATCCCCCCGTGCGACGCTGCCGCCAGCGACGAAAGACCTCTCGGTCATCATCGTCAACTGGAACGCGGCGGCTTATCTGCCCGCGGCCCTGGATGCGCTCTTCGCCGCGCAAAATGGCCTGGATATGGAAGTGCTGCTGGTGGACAACGCGTCCACTGACGGTTCTCTGGAGCTGGTGCAGGCGCGGTATCCGCAAGTGACTGTCATCGCCAATGACGTGAATCGCGGCTTCGCCGCGGGCAACAATCAGGGGATTCGTCAGGCCCGAGGCCGCTACATCCTGCTGCTGAACCCGGACACCGAGCTCCCGACCGACGCGCTGACCCGGTTCCTGGCTTTCATGGACGCGCATCCCCAGGCGGGCGTGAGCGGGCCGCGGCTGCAAGGCCCGGGCGGCAAGATTCAGGGCGGGGCCGCGGGGCACGATCCCTCGCTGGTCACCATCTTCAACTTCGCCACCTTTCTCTATCGCCTCTTCCCCCGACGGTTTCGCGGCCTGTGGCTGGCCCGCTCGCTCTACGAAAGCGAGAAGCCCATCGCGGTGGACTGGGTGTCGGGCGCCTGCATGATGCTGCGACGAGAGGCCATCGAAGCTGTGGGGATGATGAACGAGCGCTATTTCATGTATTCCGAGGATGTGGAGCTGTGCCGCCGCGTGCGGGCCCGGGGATGGGGCGTCGTTTGTCTGCCCGACATCCGCGTCACCCATCACATCGGGGGCAGCGCCAGCCAGCTCGGGCCGGCATTCTACGCCCACAACATCGATTCCCTGGACCTGGACCTGCGCACCCGCTACAATCCCGTGCAAGTAGGGTTGATGCACCTGGTGGCCGCATTCGGCTACGGCCTGCGCATGATCTACTACGAATTCCATTACCAGCGCACCCGTTTCCCCATCCTGCGAGAATTGAGCCAGTTGTGGGGGGCCTGTCTCAAAACCAGCCTGATGCGCGTGGTCAAACCTGCACCGGTTGTCACTCCGGACCACGCCAACAATCCATACGATACGCAAGGCGACTGATTACTGCTCA
>JALSPL010000512.1 GCA_026985975.1 Anaerolineae bacterium
CAAGCCACAAAGGCGCAAAGAAAAATACCAGGGTTTCGCCAAGAAAGACTGGCTGAACCCCATCATTTTTGCTGTTTCAGCTACTGTCACTGCTGATTCCGACCTTTTTTCAGGAGAGCCAAAGTTATGTTTACGTCATTCCGAAGGAGCGCAGCGACTGAGGAATCTCCCCGTCTGCAAACGCGAGATTCTTCGCTCCCGCTGGTCGCTCAGAATAACACAAACGGAATTTTCATCGCTATCGGCGGGCAGCCGCCCGTGACGCCTGCTTCCTGCAGACCTTGAATGTCTTTTTGCGACGCGCCCCCAAATTGAAATGCCCCCGCGCCGATTTCTGATTTGACACCAAAGAAACGTTGTGCTATGCTTGCGCCATAATCGCATATTCCACAGGCCATGAACCGGAAGAGTACGCATCAGAGCGGGATTCAGAGAGGCGGCGGTTGCTGGGAAGCCGCCATCAGCGCAGATGCGGAATGGGCCGGAGAGCCGATCACCGAACGCCTGCAAGGCCAGTAGATTGATCCGGAGACGCCACCGTTATCAGGGCGCTGGATGTCGCTTTCGAGCCGCATCCGCAGAGTGAGGCTGGCAGAACCCCATCGCGCTCACGATGGGCTTTTTGCATCAAAATCAGTCTAACGAGGGTGGCACCACGGATTGACCCTTTCCGTCCCTCACGCCGTCATTGGCGTGGGGGATTTTTATTTGCACAATCATCATCACCATCAACATTTTCCCACTTTTACTTTCACCATCGGAGGCGATCATGTCCCAGCAACACAAATTCTTCCTTCCCGAAAGCGAACTGCCCACATCCTGGTACAACATCCTGGCCGATTTTCCGGAACCCCTGCCGCCGGTGATTCATCCCGGCACATTACAGCCCATCGGCCCGGAAGACCTGGCCGCCCTCTTCCCCATGTCCCTCATCGAGCAGGAAGTTTCCACCGATCGCTACATCGACATCCCCCAGCCCATCCTGGACGTCTATCGCATGTGGCGGCCCACGCCCCTCATCCGGGCGCTGCGATTGGAAGAAGCGCTGGAAACCCCGGCCCACATCTATTACAAATATGAAGGCGTCTCGCCTTCGGGCTCGCACAAGCCCAACACCGCAGTGGCGCAGGCCTATTACAACAAAATCGAAGGCACTCAAGCTCTGACCACCGAGACAGGCGCCGGGCAATGGGGCAGCGCCCTGGCTCTGGCCGGCAGCATGTTCGATCTGCCCGTCGAGGTGTACATGGTGAAAATTTCCTATCACCAAAAGCCCTATCGCCGCAGCCTGATGAACATCTTCGGGGCCGAGGTCATCCCCAGCCCCTCGGATCGCACCAACGCCGGTCGGGCCATCCTGGCGCAGGACCCCGA
Source organism: Anaerolineae bacterium (assembly GCA_026985975.1). Lineage (GTDB taxonomy): Bacteria > Chloroflexota > Anaerolineae > J102 > J102 > M2005. The sequence goes on from JALSPL010000512.1 coordinate 1,375, forward strand.
TTCGCCCGGCTCCCTGGGCGTGGCCATCTCCGAGGCGGTGGAGGTGGCGGCCACCAGCGGCGGAGCCAAGAAATACGCGCTGGGCTCCGTGCTCAATCACGTCATGCTGCACCAGAGCGTCATCGGGCAGGAAGTCCAGAAGCAGATGGCCATGGCGGGCGAGGAGCCGGACGTGCTCATCGGCTGCGTGGGCGGCGGCTCCAACTTCGCAGGCTTCGTATCGCCCTTTGTGCGGGAGAAGATCGTGGATGGCAAGCAGACCAAAATCATCGCAGTGGAGCCCGCGGCCGCGCCCAGCCTCACCAAGGGCCAATATGTCTACGACTTCGGCGACACCGGCGAAATGACGCCCCTGATGAAGATGTACACCCTGGGCCACTCCTTCATCCCCGCGCCCATTCACGCCGGCGGCCTGCGCTATCATGGTATGGCCCCCATCGTTTGCCACATGTATGATCTGGGACTCATCGAGGCCCGGGCTGTGCATCAGAATCCGGTCTTCGCCGGCGCCATCCTCTTCGCCAAGGCCGAAGGCATCGTGCCCGCGCCCGAAAGCGCCCACGCCGTGCGAGCCGTCATTGATGAAGCGCTGGCGGCCAAAGAAGCGGGCGAGAAGAAGGTCATCGTTTTCAACCTCAGCGGCCACGGCCATTTCGACATGAGCTCCTATGACGCGTATCTGGCGGGCAAGCTGGTGGATTACGAACTTCCCGAAGAAGAAGTCGCCAAAGCGTTGGCCAACCTGCCGCAGATTGCGTAAATTGCGAGGGGACGAGTAGACTTGGCATCAGGAAACTGGTAGACTGGAGCCGGAGCTTTCTCACACTCCAGTCCGCCAGTTTTTTTCGATTCCCAAGTCTTCCAATGCACTGCAATGACGATAACTGACCTGTGGCGGGTGGAATTGCACTGCCACACCCGCGCCTCCTTCGACTCCCTGACCAAACCGGAAGACATTGTGCGCGTCTGCCGGGAGAAAGGCATCGATCGCATCGCCATCACCGACCACAACACCATGGCGGGCATTGCCGCTGTGCAGGCCCTGGCCCCCGATCTGGTGATTTCGGCCGAGGAGATCAAAACCGAGGAAGGCGAGCTCATCGGCTGGTTTATGAGCGAGGAAATCCCGCGCGGGCTGCCCTTGCAGGAGACCATCGCCCGACTGCGGGCTCAGGGCGCAGTCATCGGCGTTCCCCATCCCCTGGACAGCCTGCGCATGGGCTCGGCCCTGGGCGCAGAATCGCTGATGACCGTCATCGAACAGGTGGATGCACTGGAGGTGTTGAACGCCCGATGTTTGCGCCAGAGCGATAATGACGGCGCTCGCCAAATCGCGCGCGCTTATGACAAGCTGATGACTGCTGGCAGCGACGCCCACGCCGCCAGAGAAATCGGGACGGCAGTCATGCTGATGCCCCCCTTCCATGACGCGGCCAGTTTTCGCCGTAGCCTGACCAACGCCCGCATCGAAGGCCATCGCAGCGGCCCCCACGTTAAGCTTTACTCCACCGGGGCCAAAATCATCAAGAAAATGCGACGTATCGCCGCCGCTGAACACTGAGTTACTGATTACCGCCATGCTTGTCTCCTCCCTCCTGGCCGCCGTTCTCCCCACCATCTTCCTCGTCTGGCTGATATGGTGGGCGGATCGTTATGAGCGGGAGCCGACGCGGCTGCTCATCGCCGCCTTCGCCTGGGGAGCGCTGCCCGCCATCCTGCTGGCGTTGATCGCCGAACTGGCAGTGGGATTCCCCTTCGATGGCGGCGGGCTGGGCGACGCCCTGGTGCAAACAGCCCTGATCGCACCGGTGGTGGAGGAAGTCGTGAAGGGGGCGGCGTTGTTGGGATTGATTCGCTTTTCGCGAGCCGAAATCGACGGTGTACTGGACGGCGTCGTGTATGGGGCGCTGGTGGGAGCCGGCTTTGCCATGACCGAAAACTTCCTGTATTTCATGTCTTCGGGCGACACCGGCGTCTGGCTGCTGACAGTCATCTTGCGATCATTTGTCTTTGGACTTAATCACATCTTTTTCACCTCCATTTTTGGGGCTGCCGTGGGCTATGCAGTGGCGCTTCGCAGCAAGTCTGCTGCCCGGGGCGTCATGCTGCTGGGACTGTTACTGACCATGGGGGCGCACGCTTTTCACAACTTTGCAGTCACCCTCACCGATGCTTTTCCGCCGCTGTTTCTGGTCACGCTGCTGATGAATTGGGGCGGCGCTCTGGTGATGGCGCTCATCGCGCTGGCCTCGCTGCAACGGGAGCGAAACGGCATTCGGGCCTATCTCGACAGTCCCCAGGCGGCGCCGCTGTCGCCCGAGGACCGCCGCCGTCTGCTGGCCATTTTGCCGCCGCCGCAGCGCTTCATTCCCAACTTCCCGTGGCTGCCCCCGGCCCGCCAACGAGACAACCGTCTTTATCAATACGTCGCCGAGCTGGCGTTGCGCCGCCAGCGTCTGTCGGGCGGCGACGAGGCGGAGCGCCAGCGTCTGAGCCGGGAGATCGCGGGATTGCAGGAGAAAATCGAGGCCATCGCCATCGCCCGGGCAAAAGAGGAGGACGAGATTCATCACGCGGCGTGAGCATCTTGCCAGTTTCATGTTTTGGAACTATAATTGACGACTGATGCCGCAAGGGCGCACCGCCCGTCCAGCGGTTTTTATTTTATGCCCTATCCGCACGCCCGGTCGCAATGATGCGAACAGCAAGCCATGCTGGCCCTTGCTCCGGCGTGCGTCTTATTTTTTGGAGGACTCATTGCTATCATGATGAAATCGATCAACTGCGGTTTGCTCCGCAAAGAACACGTTGGCCAGAGCGTCACCCTGGCGGGCTGGGTGCATCGCCGCCGCGACCATGGCGGCCTCATCTTCTTCGATCTGCGAGATCGTTCGGGCCTGGTGCAGGTGGTTTTCAGCGCCGACATCTCGGAACCGGCCCACAAACAGGCGGAGACGGTGCGCCCCGAATTTGTCGTCCAGGTGACGGGCGTCGTGCGTAGCCGCCCCCAGGGGCTGATCAATCCCAACCTGGATACCGGCGACATCGAGGTGGAAGTCAGCGAGCTGACCATCCTGAATGCGGCCAAAACCCCGCCTTTCGCCATCAATGAAGAAACAGAGGTGCGGGACGAGGTGCGGCTCAGATATCGTTATCTGGATCTGCGCCGCCAGCGAATGCAGAAAAATCTGCTGCTGCGGCACAAGATCACCACGTTCATCCGCAATTACATGGACGCCAATGACTTTGTGGATATCGAGACCCCGATTCTGCTCAAGAGCACGCCCGAGGGAGCCCGCGACTTCGTCGTTCCCAGCCGTCTGCACGCCGGAAAGTTCTACGCGCTGCCGCAATCGCCTCAGCAGATGAAGCAATTGTTGATGGTGGCGGGCTTCGAACGCTATTACCAGATCGCCCGCTGTTTCCGCGATGAAGACCTGCGCGCCGATCGCCAACTGGAATTCACCCAGCTCGACCTGGAAATGTCCTTTGCGGAAAGCGACGATGTGCGGGCGCTGATCGAGGCCATGCTGATCCAACTCTTCGAGGAGGTCAGCGACATGAAAATCCGGCAGAAGCCCTTCCCGGTGCTGACCTACCAGGAGGCCATGGATCGCTTCGGCATCGATCGGCCCGATTTGCGCTTTGGCATGGAGCTCATCGACCTGACCGAGGCCGTACGCGGCAGCAAATTCGGCGTTTTCGCCAACACGGCAGCCGCTGGCGGACAGATCAAAGCCCTGTGCGCGCCCGGAGCCGCTTCCTTCTCCCGCAAGAAGATCGACCAACTGACGGAAACAGTGAAGGCCCGGGGGGCAAAAGGGCTGGTGTGGTTGAAAACGGCGAACGACGGCCTGCGCTCATCCATCGCTAAATTCCTCACCGAAGAGGAAAAAGACGCCATCATCGACCTGACCGGGGCCGAAGAAGGCGATCTTATTCTGGCCGTGGCCGACAAGCCCGCAGTGGTGGCCGACGCCCTGAGCGCGCTGCGCACGCAACTGGGGGCTGAGCTGCGACTCATCGATCCTGACGAACTGGCCCTGTGTTGGGTGGTGGATTTTCCGCTGCTGGAGTGGAGCGAGGAAGAGTCGCGCTGGGTGGCGGTGCATCACCCCTTCACCAGCGCCAAGCCCGAGCAATGGCCGCTGCTGGAGACCGACCCCGGCGCGGTGCTGGCCAACGCCTATGATGTGGTGTGCAACGGCATGGAAATCGGCGGCGGCAGCATCCGAATTCATGACGCCGAGCATCAGAGTTTGCTATTCAGGGCGCTGGGCATCTCCGACGAAGAGGCGCAGGAGCAGTTCGGGCATCTGCTGGAGGCGTTCAGCTATGGCGCGCCCCCTCACGGCGGCATCGCCCTGGGCCTGGATCGCCTCGTCGCCATTCTCGCCCGCGAAGAAAGCATCCGCGAGGTCATCGCTTTCCCCAAGACGGCCTCGGCCACCGACTTGCTGTTGAATAGCCCCAGCCCCATCTCCGAGCGGCAACTGCAGGAACTGCACCTGAAGATCGCAGAATAGGCGTCACGGGCGGCTGACCGCCGACGCCGATGAAAAATAATGAGCGAGCCGATCTGGCGCGAGCAGCCGATTTCGTAAAACGTCATGCGTAAAACGTGAAGATCTTACGCATTGCGCATGACGTTTTACGCTTTTCGCTTTACGTTTTACACTTTACGCATCACGTCTCACGCCCGCGTGGCCGCCTCCAGCAACTTCTGGATGCGCGTCACCATCTGCGCGGGGTCGGGGTGGAAGCCCTCCAGCAGCAGCGCATCCTCGTAAAGCTGCTCAATGGCCGCATCCACAATCTCATCGGGCTCGTCCTCAGCCACGCGGCGGGTGAGGTTGGCGACGATGGGATGCTCGGGGTTCAGCTCCAGCACCATCTGCGGTGCGGTGAAATCCTCCTCCATCAGGCGGCGCACCCGCTGGATGCCGGTGTCGATAACGCCTTCGGGCGCGGCCAGACGGGCGGGAGCGTCCACCAGCACGCGGCTGGGACGCACATCTGCGATTTTATCCCCCAGCAACTCTTTGGCCCGGGCCGCGAGCTTGTCGAAAGCCTCGCCCGGCTCGGGCGTCTCCGCCTCCTCCGGCTGGCCCGAGGGGGTGACGTCGGCCCGATCCACGCTCCGGAATTCATACTCCTCATATTTGCCGATAGCTTGAGGCAAGAACGCGTCCACGGGCTGATCCAGATACAGCGCCTCGATATCCTGCCTGCGGAAGTATTCCAGATGCGGGCTGCGCTTCATCGCGGCCAGACTCTCGCCGGTGATGTAGTAGATGGTTTTTTGTTCCGGCTGGGTGCGGGCGATGTAGTCGGCCAGCGAGATGGGAGCCTCCTCGCTCTTGGTGGAATAGAAACGCAGCAGAGGAATGAGCTTCTCGTGATCCTTGAACTCGGTGGTGATCCCTTCTTTGATAAAGATGCCGAACTCTTGCCAAAACTTCCGATATTGTTCCGGCTCCTTCTCCGCCATCTCCGCCAGCGCGTTCAAAACCTTGCGGGTGAGCACCGACTTGATTTTGCTCAGCACGCGGCTGCTCTGCACCATCTCCCGGCTCACATTCAGGGGGATGTCCTCCGAATCCACCACGCCCTCGATGAAACGCAGGTAATCGGGAAGCAGATCCTTGTTGCGGTCCTGAATGCGGATTTTGCGAGCATAAAGCCGCAGCCCGTAGTCCTGCTTCAGGCCCAACAGCGTGCGATCCAGCCTGCCCGGGATGAAGAGCAGCGCATAAATCTGCACGGGGGCGTCGGTTTGC
>JALSPL010000513.1 GCA_026985975.1 Anaerolineae bacterium
ATTGACCCGGCCCGCGGCTTGTGCTATGCTATCAGGAGTCATGGCGTCGGCCATGATTTTGTATGAACGCGCCATCAAAAACGCAACGGTCGGCGCTCGCATCACGCACTTCGCCGCCACCCCCCCACACACCATCCTTCATTCCTAATCCGCATTCCTAATCCTCATTCCTCATTCCTCATTCCTCATTCCCTCCATGCCCACCCGCAAACTTTACTGGCAAGACCCCTATCGCACCACTTTCACCGCTCGCGTCGTGCAACGGCTCGATGGCCAACGCCCGGGCGTCATTCTCAACCGCACGCTCTTCTATGCCACCGGCGGCGGGCAGCCCCACGACACGGGCCTGCTGGGCGGCGTCCGCGTGCTGGACGTGACCGGCGACGACGACGGCGACATCATCCACTGGCTGGCAGCGCCCCTGCCCGAGGACGCGGATGAGGTCTCGGGCGAGATCGACTGGGCCCGCCGCTACGATCACATGCAGCAGCACAGCGGCCAACATCTTCTCTCCGCCGCCTTCCAGGATATCCTCTATCGTCCCACCATCGGCTTTCATCTCAGCGCCAACACCGTCACCATCGATCTGCCCGGCCCGCCGCCCGACGACGAGGCCGTGAACCGGGTGCTGGACTTCGTCCAGGCCGCCATCGCCCGGGCATTGCCCATCACCGCCCGCGAAATCCCCCTGGCCGAGGCCCTGCGTCTGCCCCTGCGCAAGCCGCCCAGCGTGGATGGCCCTGTGCGCGTGGTCGAAATCCAGGGGCTGGACTGGTCGGCCTGCGGCGGGACGCATGTGCGCAACACGTCGGAGATCGAGCATCTGGTCATCACCCGCATGGAACGGCGCGGGGATCAGACCCGGGTCTATTTTCTGGCGGGCGCTCGGGCGTATGACGACCACCTGCAGCGCCTTCGCGTCACTCGCGAGCTGGGCGCTTTGCTGACCACGGGCGTCGATGATCTGCCCGCGGCCATCGGGCGCTTGCAGGAGCAGGTGCAGCAGAGCCAGAAGGGACTGCGTCAGGCGCAAGAACAGCTCATCCGGGCCGAGGCCAAGCGTCTCATCGCCGAAGCGCCCCATTCCGCGGGCGTGGACATCGTGCTGCACATCCTGGAAGCTGAAAACGCCAAAGAGATGAGCCGCCTGCTGCAAGCGCTCATCGCCCCACCCAATGTGGTGGCGCTGCTGGGCTGGACGGGCGGCGGGCGCCCGCGCTGGGCCGCGGGCCGTAGCAGCAATGTGCCTCTGGACATGCTGGAAAGTCTGGCCGAGGTGAAGGAGGCCTTTGGCGTGCAGGGGGGCGGCTCTGTGGATATGATCCAGGGCGTAGCCGCTGATGAGGAGACGTTGCACAAAGTATTGCATCTTCTACAGGCTTTCGCCTTTGATTTGCCGGATATAGAGCAGTGAACTGGCATAGAACAGGGGCGACTGGCAGCGCTTGCCCCTGACAATTTTACTGACATCTGTTCCGAAAATAAACGTTGGCGTCGTTTGCCGAGATGCTCTCGTAAAACGTAAAACGTAAAACGTA
>JALSPL010000514.1 GCA_026985975.1 Anaerolineae bacterium
CCTGTCTTTATCGCGGCCTGGAATCCCTGCTGACGATCTGTATGAGACGAGCCCAGGTTGGTTGCAGGTGCGTCGCACCTCGGTGGTGGGCGCGGCGCTGGTGTGGGAGGAGGCGGAGGCGCTGAGAGCGGAGCACAACGCCCCGTTGCAATGGTGGGAGAGCGACGACCGCGGGCTGGTGCAGGAGCCGTGGTTCAGCTACGCTGGCGGCGCCCACAACGTCACCTTTGCCAATGCGAACAGCGTGGCCGCGCGGGCGCGGCTGGCTGCGGATGCGGGCCTGCGGGGCGTCATCTTCTGGCGGCTGGGCGGTGAAGACCCGGCGCTGTGGGCGCGGCTGCCCCAGCGCGTGTATCGGGCCTGGCTGCCCTGGCAAACTGCCCAACAAGCAAGTGCGGCGAGTCGTTGAATATCGTAGGAAAAGCGTAGGAAAGCCGTCGTACAAAAGGTTTGACAGAACGCCTGCCACAGGGTATACTTGAATCAGATAGCCTCTTATTGTAATCAGCGACGCCTGACACCTATTCATGTCAAATTCACCTTTTGTTCACGCCCTGAACTGATGACGCTCCGCATTGCTGCGCGAGCGTTTTTTCATTTCTCAGGGTTCAACCCTCATACTCCCGGAGGTTTGTTTTATGATGGACTCGGCCATGATCAGTAAAATCATGAAGGCAAAACGGTATGCAGACGAACGGGATCGCATGGAATTTACCAGCTTCACCGTGGTGTTCAAGGGAAATCATCGGGATCACACCGTCACATTCGAAAATGATCAATGGCATTGCACCTGCGACTTCTTCGCACAAAGGGGCATTTGCAGTCACACCATGGCCATGGAAAAGGTGCTGGAAGGCATGTTACCTGAGTCCAGCATCCAGGAAATCCAGGGAGCGGTCGTTTAGGTTGCACCTGACAAACATTTTCATCCCCCACAAAGATAAACCCGGACGTTTCGGCAACGTCCGGGTTTTTATTTCAACCTGTCAAACCATCTGACTATCTCTCGCGCTGGTAGTCTTTGATCATCTCCAGCATGGCCCGGGCGACGTTGTTATCGGGGAAGAGGGCCTGATAGTCCTCCAGCGTGCGCTGGGCCCGGCGAATCTCGCTGGAAGGAGCCGGGGCGCTGAGCCCTTCGCGATACAGGCGCTCGGCCAGGGTGCGGCGGCCGCGGGCCAGATAATAGAGCGCCAGATTGAAGGCGTTGCGCCAGTTCTCGGGCTCGATCTCGTAGACCGATTCGGCGATGCCGATGGCTTCGTCCAGATCTTCACGCGCATTCTCCACATCGCCCTTGAGCTGCTCGGTGATAGCCCGGCGGAACAGGTCAACATCCAGCTCGGGCGTCAGGGCGATGGCCCGACCGATGTCGTTCTGGGCCTGATCGTAGCGCTGCAAGGCCCGGTTCACCTGCGCCCGGCCCGCTATGGCCCAGGCATTGTTGGGATCCAGCGAGATAGCCCGGTCGAAATCGGCCAGAGCCTGCTGATACTGGCCCTTGAGACGGAAGACATGGCCGCGATTGACCAGGGCC
>JALSPL010000515.1 GCA_026985975.1 Anaerolineae bacterium
CGAATACAAAGACTACATCAAGAGCGATTTCGCGGACGTGAAGAACAGCACCGCGCCCGACCGCGGCGCCGGCGTCAGCACCAGCGCCAAGTTCCTGCAGCACTTCATCGAGGATTATCCCTGGGCGCATCTGGACATCGCCGGCATGGGCTGGACCAAGAAGCCGCGGCCCATGTACCCGAAGGGCGCGGCCGCGTTTGGCGTGCGCCTGCTGGTGCAGATGCTGCGCGATTGGAAAAGCTAGAAAGCGTATGAGATGCGTCGCATCGCGGCGGTGCGACGCATCTGCTGCGGGATCACGGGCGGGCCATAACCTGCTCGCCTCCCCGCTCCTGCACCCAGCCCCAAAGCAGCGCCAAAGCCACCATCAGCGCCAAAAAACCGTACGCCATGGCCGCAAGATAGCCATGATTTTCCAGCAGCCAGGTGGCCAGCGGATCGGAGACGCTACGCGTCAGCGCCCCGGCCATCGCGCCCAGCGCCAGCACCGTGGCCCGATTCGCTGGCCGCTGAATCGCCATCAAGGGGATAGTTGAGACAATGCTGTATTCGATGGCGATGGAGATAAGCCCCATGCCGATGAGCGTCGCCCATAGAGATTGATTCAGCCCGATGAGCGCCGCCAGCGCAAAGAGAAAGAAGATCACGCCCGTTATCACCCCGCGGCGCTTGCCGATGCGGTCGATGATCAAACTGGCGATGATGGACCCCAACAATTCCATCATGCCCAGGCCCGAGGCGACCTGACCGATGCGCTGGGGCGAAAGATCGAAATCCCGGGCCAGATGCGCGCCCCAGGTGACAAAATAAGTTTCGGCGGCGATGAAGATGGTGGCGCTGACCAACACCGCGCCCAGGGCGCTGCGATCGCCCAAAATGACGGACATCTGAGAAGTAAATGAAATGCGTTCCCGATGCGGCTTGGGGTGGCTGGCGGGCAGCAAAAACGCCAGAATGAGAATAGCCAATCCGCTGAAAATGCTCAGGATTTTGAACGGCGCCTGCCAGCCCAGGCTCCCGATGAGCCAGCCGATGATAGGCATGATAACGATGCCGGTAATGGCCCAACTGTACTCCACCGTAATGAGCGCCCGGCCCTGCTGCCGCAGCGGGGCGTTTTCGCTGATATACGCCTGCATCAGGGGATAGGTCATGGCGTCGCTGATCCCCAACACCAAAATCGCCCCGGCCGCCGTCCACATCCCGGACGAAAAGCCGAATCCCAGCAGACCCGCTCCCTGCAACGCAAATCCGGCCATCAACAGCGGCTTGGCCCCCACCCTGTCGGCCCGATGCCCGAAAAATGGGGCCAGCGCCACCATGGCGGTGCGCAGCATCAACAATCCCCCCACAGCGGCCAGAGTGACGCCCAATCCCTGTGCGTAATCATTCAAAAAGGGATACATCATGCGGATGCTGGCGTCCCGCACCAGCCGCACCATGATCAGCAGCAGCACGAACCGCATGAGATAGCGGCCGGTCTGCACGCCCGGCTGCCAGCGCAGCAATGATCTGTTTTCCAGAAATTTCATCTCATCGGTTCCTGGCGGGAGCGCTGCATCTCAAAAAGTGAAACGTGATGCGTGAAGCGTGAGATTCGGCGACATTCTCACGTTTCACGCATCACGCTTCATCACAGATGCTGTGAATGATCCGGCATGGCCGGAGGAGGCTGTTTAGGCGCTAACGGATTCAGATCGACAACTTTTTGTCGATCTTTGTGGTCAGTTGCAAGCTACCCTGCGTCTTGCTGCCCCGCAGGGGCCTCATCTTCCCAGCATGGTCTGGGACGATGCGTAGTATCTTGACAGTGAAATTCTTGTACGCGGAGCAAAAAGTTACACAGAGAACCACTGAGGAAAATCGATAGCTTCACAGAGGATTTTTAGAGATTTCTCTAAGGTTCTCTGGCAATTTCCGTGAAACGCTGTAATCCTCTTTGGTTCTGGCTCGGCCATGTTGGGTCGCACCGGACCGTTTTCACGCTGATAGCGTCTACTTTGAGAAGAACAGGGAGTCGTTGTAGAATCCGAAAATACCTCATCCAAACACAAAGGGCCCCTCTATGAAATCCAACATCACGCTTATCGGCATGCCAGGCGCAGGCAAAAGCACCATCGGCATCATTCTGGCCAAGAACTTGGGGCTGGGCTTCATCGACACCGATGTGCTTATTCAGATCAACCAGCAAAAGACGCTGCAAGCGATCATCGATGAATTCGATCACCTGACCTTGCGGGCCATCGAAGAACGGGAAATACTGAAGCTCAATGTGGCGAATCACATCATCGCCACGGGCGGCAGCGTCGTTTACAGCGATCAAGCCATGGCGCATCTGCGGCGCATCTCACACATCGTTTTTCTTGACGTGAGTTTTGAAGAGCTGAAACGCCGCATCCACAACTTCGAATCCAGGGGCATCGCCAAGCGGAAGGATCAGACATTTCAGGAACTGTTCGACGAAAGGCGAGCGTTGTATCGTAAATACGCAGAGATCACCATCGATGGCAACAAGTGGGACCAGGAGGAGATGGCCATTGTGATTGCCGAAGCGGTTACGGAATCAAAATAGCGTCGCCGTTGATCTTGCTTTCCTTCATGGCCTGCAAGACCTCATTGGCTTCTTCCAGAGGGAATGTGGTAACCGTAGTGTGGATGGGTATTTCCTCGGCCAGCTTCAGCAAATCGATAGCATCCTGACGAGTGCTGTTGGCCACGCTCCGTAGCGTTCGCTCGAAATAAAGCAGGTCGTAGGGCATTTCCGGGATGGGAGTCATATAAATGCCAGCCAGGGCGATGGTTCCGCCCGGATTCAGCACGCGCAGAGCCTGGGGAACAATAGGCCCGGCCGGAGCGAAGATGATGGCGGCGTCGACGCCTGCGGGCGGCGCGTCTCCGGCCCGACCGACCCACTCCGCCCCCAGCGTCAGCGCATGCTGTTGATGTCCTGGACTACGCGTGAAGACGAAGACGCGAATGCCCATATGCCGGGCCACCTGAATGGTGATATGCGCCGAATTGCCGAAGCCGTACAGGCCCAACACCTGCCCTGGCTGCGCTTCGGAAAGAACAAATGCCCGGTAGCCGATGACGCCGCCGCACATGAGAGGAGCAATTTCGGGATCTGGCAGATTGCCGGGCAAGTGATAGGCGAAATCCTCATCCACCACCATATACTCAGCGTAGCCGCCATCCACATGATAACCGGTAAACATGGCGTTTTCGCAAAGATTCTCCCGGCCCGAACGGCAATACTTGCACGCGCCGCAGGTGCGATAGAGCCACACTGCGCCCGCCTTATCTCCCGGGCGGAATCTCGTAACGCCTGCGCCCAGCTTGTCCACCACGCCGACCACCTCATGCCCCGGTATCAGCGGCAACTTGGGCAAGGGCAGATCCCCCTCGACGGTATGCAAATCGGTGTGACAGACGCCGCAGGCGGTCAGCTTGATGCGAATCTGGCCCGCCGCGGGCTCCGGGATGGGAACATCCTCCAGTCGCAGCGGCTTCTGCGTGATATCCTTGGGTTCATGCAAAACCATTGCTCGCATAACACACCTCCAAAGAGAAGGAAGGAAAAGAATGTCGACAATCAATTATACACCCAAAACGATAATCCGATCTGTATCCATAAAGAAGTTTTGCTTTCTTGTCGGCATCGTGTAACATCAGAGGAAAGAGAGGTTGGCCCCACGAGCGCACAGCGATAAAAAACCACAATGCTCCATCATGCGAAAATCCTTTGACGTTCTACTCCTGTTCATCCTGCTCCTGGCCCGCATCATGCTCAATAAATTTGCAGAAGCCGGGCTATTCGAGCATTTCAAGAATGTCACCACCAGTCCGGCGTTGAGCAAACTGTTGCCAGCAGGGGCGGCGGAGGCCTTCGGCCCTTGGTACGGAGATCCCATCTTTCTGCTACTGACGGCTGTCAGTCTGCTGGCCTTTCTGACCTATGTCGCACTCGATCTATTCAGGGCCCGCCTGGCGGAAAAAACGATGTTTCGTTGGAAATATCTGCTCCTCTGGATAGTCATTCTGACCACGGTCATCCTGCCCTCCTTAAAAATGACTATTCTCAGGCATGAGAATCTGCCGCAATCTTACAGCCATGACGGCGGCGTCATCCAGACAGAGGCTGCGGTTAACTACTTTCTGCAAGGCCAAAACCCTTATATAGAAACCTATCGCAACACCCCCATGGCCGAATGGGGATTCCAGCAGTTCCGCACGGCGCTGGATCATTACCCCTATCTGCCCGCCACATTCGTCCTTTCAGCGCCGGTCAAACTTCTGTTTGAGGCAACCCTGGGTTGGTACGATCAACGCTTCACCTACCTGATACTTTTCATTATCACCCTGGCGCTGGCCGCGGGCCTGACCAGGAAAAGAGAGGATATACTGGGATTGACCATGTTGCTGGGACTCAATCCCATCATGGGACTAGACATTATTTTCGGACAAAACGATAGCTTTGTGCTGGCGTGGCTGATCATCAGCGCCTGGTTCCTTTATCGCAAAAACTGGCTGTGGAGCAGCATCTTCTTTGGCGTCGCAGCCGCTTCCAAACCCACGGCCTGGTTTTTGGCGCCATTCTGGGCGCTAGCTTTGCTGCAACAGACGTCCATCCCGCTTTCACAGGCATTTCGCAAAGCAACGATGAGCAAACTAGCGAAGCGCATCGTCCCGGCCCTGGGCGTCTTTCTGATCTTCACCCTCCCCTATTTTCTATGGTCGCCCGGCGACTTTATAGACGATGTGTGGCGCTGGGCTGCGGGCACGGCCCTGATTCATTATCAAATCTGGGGTCTGGGCTTTGCCAACTTCGTGTTGGCCTGGGGAGATCTGTCGGATCGCTTCGCTGTCTGGCCATTCTGGATACCGGAATTGCTGGTTTCACTCCCCCTTCTGGTCATCCTCATTCTCAAACAACTGAAAGACAACAGCATCAGCTCTTGGTTCTGGCACGGCGCCATCCTGCTATTGGGCTTCGCCTATTTTTCACGATTCCTGAACGAAAACTATCTTGGATTTTTACTGGGCCTCCTCGCCCTGGGCTACTTCACCCAAAGCGCAATAACTGCAGAATGAGGTTGCCATCAAAGAGACCGATTCGGATAGCTCTCAGATGACAAAACATGGGGATCCACCACCATGCCTGTGGATAATCTTGTGGAAAACCAGATGGAAAAGTGGAGAAGATATTGTGAATAACCTCCGTCAATCTGTTCACTCTTTGGGTATAGCTTGGGGATAAAATAAAACAGGCGAAAAGGCAATGACTATCCCCCAAAATCCTACCCGTAGTAGAAGGGGGCGCATCCACCACTAACTGGCGCTGGCTCGACGGAAAAACCTCCAAAAGCCGTCATCACTACGAAAGTTATCCAGTATTACGAAAAATAATCCCCGACAATTCTCCACACCCCAAAATAGCTGAGACAGGTCTATTTAGGATGCCACTTTCACACCCTAGACTAAATACAGGCGAAACTTTGCAGATAGTCACACTATCCACAAATCCACACCCCCTACGACTACGACGAGATATATTATTACTCACAAAATCAATGACACTTTTTCCTTCCACCCGCCCCTTCCGACCCAACATTAGAAAACCAACCTTTTCACACCACAACAACAATTTTCCCAAAGGCCCCAAGGATACTTATCCCCTCGGGGCCTTTGATAGTTATTGTTGCCAATGCGCCATCAAATACCGCTATCAATTACAAATAGGCTTCTTCTGCGAATTCGAATTCATCCAATCCGTTCATTTCAGCATCTGCAGGATATTTCACATCCGTGATTTTGTTTATCAACCAGAGTGCGGCATAGGTGAACAGGAATGCGTAAATCGATACGCCCGTAACCGCAATAAACTCTTTCATGAAAAATGAAGCGTTTCCAAACAGAAGACCATTGGCGCCGCTGGGATTGATTTGGGTGCTGGCGAAAAGGCCGAGCAATATGATCCCGATATAGCCGCCGACGCCATGAACGCCCAACACATCCAGCGCATCATCCCAGCCTTTTCTGTTCTTGTATGTGATCGTTGCGTATCCGGCGATGGATGCGACGACGCCGATCAACATTGCTGTCTGCAAACTGACATAGCCTGCAGCGGGCGTGATCATCGCCAGCCCGGCCACCGCACCGGTGAGCAAGCCCAAAATTTTGGGTTTTTTCTCAAAGATATAGGCGAGCGCCAGCCAGGTGATGGCGGCGAACGAAGCGGCGATGTCGCTGTTGATAAAGGCTATCGTTGTGATGCCATCGACGCGCAGTTCGCTGCCTGCATTGAATCCATACCAGCCAAACCATAGAAGCGCCGTTCCCAGCGCAACCAGCGGAATGCTGTGCGGCTTGGACAAAATCTTGCGTTTGCCTACAAAAAACACCGAGGCCAAGGCTGCGAATCCGGCGCTGGCATGCACTACAATGCCGCCAGCGAAGTCGAGTACGCCCCATTGCTGCAAAACGCCGCCACCCCACACCATGTGAACCAGGGGGAAGTAAACAAAAAGCAGCCAGAGCGTCAGAAACAGCAGATAGGCCTTGAATCTGATTCGGTCGGCGAATGCGCCGGTGATCAATGCCGGCGTGATGATTGCAAACATCATCTGATAAGCGACGAACACCAACATGGGAATGCCCGCATTCGAAGCAAACGCTGTTTGTGGGGTGATGCCATGAAGGAATAGATATTGACCATTGCCGATGATTCCCCCTATGTCTCCCCCAAAACACATGGTGAACCCAACCGTTACCCACAAAATCGTAGTCCACCCCATCGATACAAAGCTTTGCATCATAATGGTGAGAACATTTTTTCGTCCTACGAGCCCGCCATAAAAGAACGCCAGGCCTGGCGTCATCAACATAACGAGGCTGGTTGCAACAAGCATGAATGCGGTGTTACCGGTGTCGAACATCTTTCAACATCTCCTTTTGGGTGAATGTGTCATCATTGCAGGTGACGTTATTATGTTGTTATCCCTCATCCCTCATCTGGCAAATCCAGGAATGCAGGTGGAATATCCGGCGTCAGGTGAGATCGAAGAATGAAACGCTGTAAGGAAGA
>JALSPL010000516.1 GCA_026985975.1 Anaerolineae bacterium
GGACATGCTGCTAATCTCCCTCATAGGCGTGAAAAAGACGGCTGTAAGCGCCGCCGGGCCGGGCCAGCAGGCTGATGTGGTCGCCCGTTTCCACGATGCGGCCATCCTGCACCACCAAAATGCGGTCGGCGCTGGCGATGGTGTTGAGGCGGTGGGCGATGATAAGCGCGGTGCGCCCCTGCAGCAAACGGGCGATGGCCTGCTGGATTTGTTCTTCGGTTTCGAGATCGAGGTTGGCGGTGGGTTCGTCCAGGATGATGATGGGGGCGTCGCGCAAAAAGGCCCGGGCCAGGGCGATGCGCTGGGCCTGGCCGCCGCTGAGCCGGGCGCCGCGCTCGCCCGCGAGGGTGTCGTAGCCGCGGGGCAAGGCCCGGATGAAGTCGTGGGCGAAGGCTTGCTCCGCGGCCCGCACCACCGCGTCCATGTCCGCATCGGGTTGGCCCAAACGGATGTTGTCGGCGATGCTCATGGCGAAAAGGGTCGGGCGCTGGGGCATCCAGGCGATGTGACGCCGCCAGGCCCGGGCGTCGATCTGGTCGAGGGGGATGTCGTCCAGGAGGATGCGGCCGGCGGCGGGTTGGACGAAGCGCATGAGCAGGTGGGCGATGGTGCTTTTGCCCGCGCCGCTGGGTCCCACCAGGGCGATGCGCTGGCCTTTTTCGATGTGGAAGTTGATGTCTTGCAGGGCCTGGCGCTGGCCTTGTTGGTAGCTAACGCTCACGTCCTGAAAGCGGATGCGGAAGTGGGCGGCGAGGCGCTGGTCAAGCGGGGGAAGGGAGGCCGAGGGAGGAGCGGGCGGGTGTGGGCTCACCGGCGCTGGTTGGGCGTCCACGGATGGTTGCTTCTCCAAAATGCTGAAGATGCGCTCGGCTGCGGCGACGCCGTCCATGCCCGCATGAAATTTGCCGCCTAGCAGGCGTAGGGGCTGGTAGAAGTCGGGGGCGAGGATGAGGATGAAGAAGGCGTCGATGAAGAGCATGTGGCCTTTCATCACGCGGATGCCGATCTCGACGGCGATGACGGCGACGCTGATGGTGGCGAGCATTTCCAGCACCAGGGCGGAGAGGAAGGCGACGCGCAGGACGCTCATGGTGGCGGTGCGGTAGTCGTCGCTGACGCGGGCGATGATGCGAAGCTGGTCGCGGGCGCGGCCAAAGCGTTTGAGCGCGGGCAGGCCCTGGATGACGTCGAGGAAGTGGGCGGCGAGGCGGCTGAGGGTGGTCCACTGGCGCTTGGTGAGGCTTTCGGCGGCGCTGCCGATGAGGATCATGAAGAAGGGGATGAGGGGGGCGGTGGCCAGCAGCACCACGCCCGAGAGGAGGTCTTGAGGAAAGACGGCGATGAGGATGGTGAGGGGCATGATCAGGGCCAGGGCGACCTGGGGCAGGTATTGGCTGAACCAGGGGTCCAGGGCCTCGACGCCGCCGGTGAGGGTGTTGCTGAGCTCGCCGCTGCGCTCCTGGGCAGCGAAGCTGGGGCCCAGTTGCAGGATGTGGCGGGCCAGGCGCTCCCGGATATCGGTTTTGACCCGCACGGCCAGTCTTTTGCCCGCGCTTTCGCTGCCCCAGGCGAAGAGGAAGCGGGCCGGGGCCAGGACGATGAGCGCGCCCAGCAGCGGCGCGACCTGGACCAGGGTCTGGCCTTGCAGAAAGACGCGGTCGACGATGCGGCTGAGGGCCCAGGCCTGGCCCACGATGACGATGCCGACGACGAAACCCAGGCCGATGGTGAGGGCCAGCCAGCCCCGGGCCTGCATGGCAGCGGAAAGCAGATGGCGGTCGAATTTCATGAAGGGATCATCTCATGGCTGGATGTGAAAAGGCAAACGCTGTCAAAAGACATTCAAGGTCTGCGAGACCTTGAATGTCTGTGCGGGCGGCGGTAAAACGCCATCGCGCCCCAATCATCGAGAGGAAGAAAACGGTAGAACCCGGAGTTCGCGGGCACATTATGCGCGATGCAGCGTGCGTCCCAGACTTTCAAGGTCTGCGAGACCTTGAAAGTCTCTGCACGCCTGACAGCAAAGCGCCCTCAACTCGAAAGCTAAGGGCGCTTGATGCAGTTCAACCGAACACTGAATACTGAACCACTGAAGACCGGCGTTTAATACTCCATTTCATGATCCAGGGTCAGACGCTGGCGGAAGATGTAGTAGGTCCAGCCCTGATAGATGAGCACCAACGGGGTAAAGATCAGGGCGACGATGGTCATGATCTTCAGGGTGTATTGGCTGGCCGAGGCGTTGTAGATGGTGAGATTGTAGGCTGCATCCACGGTGGAGGGCAGCACGTTGGGATAGAGACCGGCAAAGGCGGTGAAGGTAATAAAGATGATAGTCACCGCGGTCATGGCGAAGGCCCAGCCGTTGCGCCCCTTGTTCAGGAACAGGCCCGAAAGGATGAGCGTCACAGCCGCCACCAGGGTGGGCGGATAGGCGGTCCCGCTGCGGTACATGCCCGTGCCGAAAAAGGCGTAGATGACGAACAGCACCACCAGCGCCAGGGCGACGATCCACAGCTTCTTCGCCGAGGACTTGGCCCGGTTCATCACAGGATCGCCCACCTTCAGAGTCAGATAGACAGCGCCGTGGAAGAGGAACACCGCCACGAACATAACGCCGCCCAGCAGCGCGAAGGGGTTCAGCAGACCGAAGAAAGAGCCTACGAAATTCATATCGGCATCGATGGGCACGCCGCGGACGATGTTGGCGACGGCCACGCCCCATAGCAGCGCCGGCAGAAAACTGCCGATAAAAATCGACCAGTCCCAGAAGTTACGCCATTTGGGATGATCGTTCTTGCTGCGATATTCGAAAGAGACGCCCCGCAGAATCAGGGCCAGCAGCATCAGCAGCAGGGCGATGTAGAAACCGCTGAACAGGGTGGCGTACCACTGGGCGAAAGCAGCGAACATTGCCCCGCCCGCGGTCAACATCCACACTTCGTTGCCATCCCAAAACGGGCCGATGGCATTGATGATGAGACGACGTTCTTCGTCATTCTTCCCCAAGAAGGGCAGCAACATGCCGACGCCATAGTCGAAGCCCTCCAGCAGGAAGAAACCGGCGAACAAAACTGCAATGAGAATAAACCAGATGGTATTCAGGTCCATGATAGCTTCTCCTTGTTATCAGGCAACCCCGACCAGGCTGGGGGCGGGCGTTTCAGGTTGTTCGGTTTCTTCTTCGTCCGGGTCCTTGCGGGCGTATTTCAGCAACAGATACACATCCGCCACGATGAGCCCGGCGTAGAGTAGCGTGTAGGTGGCCAGTGAGAGCATCACCCAGCTTTCGGGCACGGTGTTGGAAACGCCCTCCTCGGTGCGCATCAGACCAAAGACTACCCAGGGTTGGCGGGCCAGTTCGGTGAACAGCCAGCCGGTGGCGTTGGCAAGGTAGGGCAGGAATAGCGCCCACACCGTGAACAGCAAAAATCTGGAATGCTGGCGAAAGTCCTTCTTCTTGTACATCAGCCAGACGCCATATAGGGCCAGGAGGAGCATCAGCGTGCCCGCGCCCACCATCAGCCGGAAGTTCCAGTATGCCAGCATGGCGTTGGGAATGTAGTTGCCGGGCCCGTATTTCTGCTCATACTCCGCCTGCAACTGATTCATGCCCTGCACCTCGCAGGTGAAGTTGTTGCATGACAGAAAACTGAGCAGACCGGGAACCTTGACGGAGAACACATCCTCCCGCTTTTTCATGTCCCCGATGGTGAAAAGGGAGAATGACGCCGGTTGCTCGGTATCCCACAAGGCCTCGGCCGCGGCCATCTTCATGGGCTGAGTCTCCACCATGTGCTGACCCTGAAAATGCCCGGCCGTGATAACCAGCGCCGAGCCAATGAGCCCATAAACCAGCCCCCATTTCAATGCCTTCGAAAAAAGCTCGCCGTGGGTCTTTTTGCGTAGCAAATGCCAGGCGGCCACGGCCATCACAAAAAAGCCCGCCGTGCTCATGCCCGAGAAGAAAACATGGGGGAATTGATAACGGATGCTGGGGTTGGCGGCCACAGCCAGAAAATCGACCATCACGGCGCGACCATTCTCCAGCTTGTACCCCACCGGCTCTTGCATCCAGGAATTGGCGATGAGTATCCACAAAGCTGAGAGATTGCTGCCGATAGCAACAAGCCAAATAGTCGCCAGATGGATCTTCTTCGAGAGTTTATCCCAGCCAAAGACCCAAACGCCCAGAAAGGTGGACTCCATGAAAAAGGCCAACAGCGCCTCGATGGCCAAAGGCACGCCAAAGATGTCGCCCACGAAACGGGAATACTGGGACCAGTTCATGCCAAACTGAAATTCTTGCACGATGCCTGTAGCGACGC
The DNA here is from genome assembly GCA_026985975.1 of Anaerolineae bacterium. Taxonomy (GTDB): domain Bacteria; phylum Chloroflexota; class Anaerolineae; order J102; family J102; genus M2005. The sequence continues at coordinate 4,329 of JALSPL010000516.1, forward strand.
CGATGGCAAAGTTGATCAGGAACAACGTCCCGAAGAACTTGACCATACGCTTGTACGTCTCGTCCCCCGAACGGACGTATTTCGTCTCCATCAGCGCCAGCAGAATGGTCATTCCCAGCGTCAGCGGCACGAAAAACCAGTGATACACGGTTACAATAGCGAATTGCAATCGGGCGAGGAACAGTGCATCCATAAAACAGTCTCCTGAACGATGAGAAAAAGGGATGATTTGTGACAAAACGATAAATATGTAACAGCATTATACGCCCGTAATTTATTCCGATCAATGCGCTGGATCATATTTTTTTGTAATCGGCAATGCCATTTCCCCCCTAACTCCCCTGCGATTATCTCCTACCTTCTCAGAATCGCCCGCACAAAATGTTGGTTGACCCGACGTATTACCAGGTTACGCAAACCGGCGATGTTGCGCGTCTGCTGATATTCGACGAACTCCGCCCAGCGCGCCAGCAAGCGCAATGCCGTCCAGGCACGAATGACCTGCGGCGACGGCGCCGGGCGAACGGATGCGTAGCCATGCAGAAATTTTTCTTCGGTCTGACGCACCATCGCGGCAGTGTAAGTCATCTCGCCGCCGAAGATCTGCCATTTGTCGATGACGCGCAGGGCGGCGATGAACCAACCGATGTCCAGGCCCGGATCGCCGCGCAGGGCCAGTTCGGTGTCCAGGACCACAACGCTCTGCGGCGATTGACAGAGGATGTTACGCAGGGTGAAATCGCCGTGCAGAGGGACCGGATCGGGCGCAGGATGGGACGCCAGCACGCGGATCTGCTCCCGGATGCGTTTTTCTTCCAGCGGATCGATGCCATAGGGACGCAAACGCAGCAACAAATCCTCCATCACATCCAGAGGATCGGGCGCAGGCTGTGACCAATCAGGCGCGGGCCCGGCGTGCAGCGTGGCCAGCCATTGGCCCGCCCGCGCCACGAAATTCTGCGCCAACTGGCAGCCGGTCTCGATGGCCCAATTGCGGCAGTCGCGCAGGCGGATGTACAGCGCTTCTCCCGCCGCCTGCTCCATGATCAGCGCCGGAGGATCATCCCAGCGGCCCAGAACCGCGGGCGCACCGAGATAGGGCGCATCCGCGAAGCGGTGGGCCAGAAGCTGATAGGCCCGAAAGCCTCGCGTCACATCCATCGCCTTGCGCCCATGCGGGACTTTGACCAGGATGTCGGTCAGGGGCAGACCGTCGGCCAGAACGGTGAAAGGATAGAGGCGGGAATAAGTGTGCAGATCGGGCGGACCGGCCACGCGGATATCGAGATGCCTGGTTTCGCTTGGAAAGAACCGTTGCAGTTCGGGTCGCAGCCGAGCGATCCAGGCTTTTTGGCGAGGCGTGGCCGAGGTCTTGGCGGCCGTCCGTTTTTTGCTCACAATACTGGACTCTGGCGTTTTTGATTTTGACGCGAATTGACACGAATTATACGAAAAAAAGAAGAGAAAAATTCGATAAATTCGCTTAATTTGTGTCAAAAAATGACTTGAAAAGCGGCCAAAATAATTTTCGCCAGACTCCAGTCACAATAGTTCGCCAAACAATCATCAAAAAAGAGCGTACAACTGAGGCTGTACGCTCTGCCAGGGAATGGCGTCAGGTTCGATCAATACCAATCATCGTTCCGGCGCCTGGGGCGCTCGCTGCGGGGGCGGGCCTGATTGACTCGCAGGTTACGGCCATTTAGCAAATAGCCGTCAAGAGCGGCGATAGCAGTCTCGCCATCTCGTTGCGCAGCCATCTCGACAAAGCCAAAACCCTTCGATCTGCCGCTGAAGCGGTCGGTGATAATGGTGGCGGAAACGACTTCGCCATATTCTGCGAACAGATTCTTCAATTCATCCTCGGTGGTGCTGTATGGCAAATTGCCAACATAAATGTTCATCTATGACTCCAAAATGAGTTCAGCCATTTCTGGAAATACATCAATCTACGACCAATGGCGCCAAATCGAAGACCAATGAGCTGTCATCAGCTTTCAACCACGCCATCTTATCATCAATGGCGCATTCGCACAAACGGATTTGTAGGGATAAATACGTTTGGAGATGAGCACGGGGAGCTGTGCGGTTAGTTATTGCGACCAAAGATGCGCAGCAGGAATAGGAACAGGTTCAGAAAATCAAGATAAAGAGCCAACGCCCCCATGATGCTGAGCTTGGTCAGCAGAGAGCCTTCCGAGCCCTGAATCCGGGGATCTCGCGACATTTTTACCAGCTTTTGCGTGTCGTGGGCCGTCAGACCGGTGAAGATGATCACGCCGATAATGCTGATGATCAAGTCCATCATGCTGCTACGCAGGAAGATGTTAATGACCATGGCGATGATAATGCCAATGAGTCCGATAAAGAGGTAGGTCCCCAGCTTTGTCAGATCAGCCTTTGTAAACATCCCCACCAGCGACATGGTCAGAAACAACGCGGCTGCCGAGATGAACGCCATGGATAGGTCCGCAACATCGTAATAGATGAAGATGCCGGAGAGCGTGAAGCCCGTCAGGGCGGCATAACCGAAGAAAAGAGCGAAGACCACGGGCGCAGAAAGCCTGGGCAGGGCGAAAGACAACGTCCCCACCAATATCAACTGCACGATGAACGGTATGTGTCAAGTAGTTTGAGACAGAATTGCTAAAGAAATTACTGTAGGAAGTGGGGCTGTGCAGACGGATTGCGCTGCATAGCTGAGAATTGATGTCAACGGGAGGATGAGTTTATCGCTTTCC
>JALSPL010000517.1 GCA_026985975.1 Anaerolineae bacterium
TGGGAAACTGGGAAACTGGGAGATTGGGAGATTGGGAGATTGGGAGATTGGGTTCATTCAAACTCTTCCGAGAAAAAGAGGCGGAGGGTGAGGGATTCGAACCCCCGGCGCCAGTTACGGCGCAGCTGTTTTCAAGACAGCCGCCTTCGTCCTCTCGGCCAACCCTCCGTGGACAATGTCCCGGTAGGTAGAGCAAATCATACCATCCGCGGCAGGAAATGTCAAAGAAATTGGAGGGCGGCAATGGTGAGGTCGAGGAGGTATTTCGTATCAGATAGAGGAGTGGTGGTATTATACTTCAGTCGATTATCATCATTCTTCCACTCCCAAATACTGCCTCCCATGAAAAAAATCCACGGTCTACTCCTGCTCATCGCCATCCTGCTGCTGGCTTCCTGCGCTACGCCGTCATTACCGGCAACGCCCGCTGCCCCCGCGCCCACAGCCACCAGCGCCCCCGCGCCCGCGGCCAACGAGGCCATCACTCTGACCGTGCTTTACACCAACGACGAGCATGGCTGGTTCATGGGCAAGAAGGAGGGCCAGGGCGCGGCCAACATGATGGGGCTGTGGCAAGAAAAATTCGGCTATGATGCGGCGGATTCCCGCTTTATTGCGCTGAGCGGAGGGGACAATTGGACCGGGCCCGCGGCCTCCACCTGGTTCAAGGGCGAAAGCATGGTGGACGTAATGAACGCCATGGGCTATGACGCTTCCGCCGTGGGCAATCACGAGTTCGATTTCGGTCTGAATGAGCTGAAACTGCGGGCGCAGCAGGCCGATTTTCCCTATCTGGCCGCCAATCTCCACAACAAAAGCGATGGTAAAGTTCCTACGAACCTGGGCGTCAAGCCCTATGTGATCCTGGACGCGGGCGGGGTGAAAGTGGGCGTGATCGGACTGGCCAATGTGGGCACGCCCAAGGTCACCAATCCCGCCAATGTCAGCGGATTTGATTTCGCGCCTTATGTCGAGACGCTGCAAGAAGTCGTCCCCCAGGCCCGGGCCGATGGCGCCGACATCATCCTGGTTCCCAGCCATCTTTGCAATGAAGAATTACGGCGTCTCGCCCCCAAAGTCAAAGCGCTGGACATTACGTTGTTCGGCGGCGGACATTGCCATCAGATTCTCGATGAAAAGGCGGGCGGCGCCGTGCTGCTGGCCAGCGGCTCTTATCTGCAAAATTTCGCATGGGCCACTATCAGCTATGATCCGGCCACAAAAGAGGCCCGGGTGACCGATGACGGCGTGGAGCCCAACGCCGGCGGTCGGGCCGACGCGGCTGTGGCCGCTATCGCCCAAAAATGGCAGGATGAGGCCGACGCCGCCCTCAGCGATCCCATCGGCTATCTGGCCGAGACCATCCCCCAACGCAGCAAGACCATGCAGGCGCTTATCACCGAAACCTGGCTGCTGGGCTATCCCAACGCGGATGTGGCCATCACCAACCTGGGCGGTATGCGGGACGATCTGCCTGCGGGCCCGGTGAGCATGGCCAGCATCATCAGCGTTATGCCCTTC
>JALSPL010000518.1 GCA_026985975.1 Anaerolineae bacterium
CCCCCCCCGACCCCATGCCCGAACGATCCCCGCTCCCACCCCTCGAAGAAAAACCGATCTTCGTGCGCAACATGTTCGCGGACGCGGCCCGCCGCTACGACCGCATGAACCGCCTGATGACCCTGGGCCAGGATCAGCGCTGGCGGCGGATGGTGGTGCGGACCTGCAACCTGCCCGCGAACGGGCGCTTGCTGGATGTAGCCACCGGCACCGCCGACATCGCGCTGGAGGCCCTGCGCCAACATCCCGACGCCTTCGTCATCGGCACAGACTTCACCCACGAGATGATGCGCATCGGCCAGGCCAAGGATGCGGGCGGGCGCATTCCCTTTGTCGAGGCCGACGCCCTGCGCCTGCCCTTCCCCGACAACGCATTTGACGCGGTCGCGTCAGGTTTTCTCATGCGCAACGTCACCGATATAGCGGCCGCATTTGCGGAACAGCGGCGGGTGGTGAAGCCGGGCGGCCGCGTGGTTTGTCTGGAGATCACCCGGCCCGCCACGCCCATCTGGCGGGACATCTTTCACGTTTACTTCTTCAAACTGGTTCCCCGCATCTCAGCCCTGCTCAGTAGCAACAAAGACGCCTACGACTACCTGCCCCATTCCACCCTGCAATTCCCCCGCCCGCCCCAACTGGCCGAGATCATGCAGTCGGCGGGGTTGAAAAACGTCGCCTGGCGCACGCTGATGCTGGGAACCATGGCCCTGCATGTGGGCGAGGTATGAGAAAGTGAGCAGTAAACAAGTAAACAGTAATCAGTTTACAGTGTTCAGTGAGCCGTCATCAAAGGAATACTCGATTTCATCTTCTTCCCGAAAGAATTGCTCTAGCGCCATTTGTTGCCAGGTCTCATCATCCCAGTCCTCGATTTCCCCTTCATAGCGACGGTGCGCCATCACAAAGGACATAAAGTCCGCAACTTCTCGTAAGACATCATCCGGCAATTTCTCGATTTTCTGTTGTATCTGTTTGCGTAACGGGCTGACAGTCATACTTTTAACCTCCTGGATTGCTTCAGGCCAATCATAGCACATTTTGACGGGCTATTCAACGTATATTTCATGTCCTCACAACGTCTTATCATCGCCCTCAGCGGCGCGTCGGGCCAGATTTATGGCATCCGCCTGTTGCAGATGCTGGCCCGAACGCCCGACATCGAAACCCACCTGGTCATCTCCCGGGCCGCCCGCATCACCATGGCCCAGGAGACAACCTTTACGCCCGCGCAGGCGGAGGCCCTGGCCGACGTGGTCTACCGCCCGGACGACATCGGCGCGGCCATCGCCTCCGGCTCCTTCGCGGCCCGGGGCATGATCGTCGCGCCCTGTTCCATCAAAACCCTCAGCGCCATCGCCCACAGCTACGCGGATAATCTCATCGCCCGCGCTGCGGATGTGCAACTGAAGGAGGGGCGTCCCCTGCTGCTGATGGTGCGAGAGACGCCCCTGCATCTCGGGCATTTGCGGTTGATGACCCAGGCTGCGGAGATCGGCGCCATCATCTTTCCGCCCGTTC
>JALSPL010000519.1 GCA_026985975.1 Anaerolineae bacterium
GCACTTCCCGGGCCAGGATGACCTGCCCGGCCTCGTCGTTCAGCTCATGCGCCTGCAGCCAGACCTGCACCCTGGCCGCATGCTCGCCCGTCAGATCGAAAATCCCCTCCACCCGGGCGATGCGCTCGCCCGATCGCACCATCTCTTGGCTGCTTTTACCGCCCAGTAGCAACTCGATGGCGTCAATGATAATCGATTTGCCCGCGCCCGTTTCCCCGGTCAGCACATTGAAACCGGGATGAAAAACCAGTTGCAGGTCTTCGATGATGGCGAAATTACGGACGTGGAGTTCGGTTAGCATGGGATGGGAGTGGGGGGTGTTCAGGTAAGTAAGGCGGTGTTCTGTAAGTATTCACCGATACCGATGAAAATGACCGGGGACCGAGGACGGAGGACGGGAACTGCGGCTTTTCGGTCTCCCGTCTTCGGTCTTCCGTCTATTTTCAAAGCCGTCGCACTGCGTACTTACTAGCTTCGGCGTCAGAATTTGAGACGGGCGTAGAGGGTGCTGGCGGCCAGGATGATGAGCAATGCGGCCATGCCGATGCTGAACAGGGACCAGAAGAAAAGTCCGGAGGGAATGGCGATGATGAAAATGCCGACCAGAAAGGCGATGTCGCCAATGATGGGAAAGTTGCGGGCCCGGCGTTTGCCCATGGCCCGTCGCACCAGCTCGGCGACGCCGCCGCCCAGAGCCGGCCCCAAAAAGAAGGCCGCCAGAAAGCCGAAAAAGATGAACCCGCCCAATAACATGACGGCGAGAAAGGTGACGAAGCCGGTGAACAATCCCCCCGCAAAAGCGGCGATAGCGCCTTTGATAACATCCCCGGAGTCCGCCGTATAGAATTTGTCCTGCAGCTCGCGCACACAATCGGGACAGCGATAGCCCACGGGCGTGCGCACAGCGCATTCGGTGCAGATGGGTTTGCCGCATTTGTTACAACGCAGCCGGGTCTCGCGATTCGGGTGATAGTAGCAGTGCAGGACTTCGAGCTCTGGTTGGGCGGCCGCTGCTGCGATGTCCGATCCCGCCAGCGCGGCCAGCGCCGCCCTGGCTTCTTCATTGTAAGGGGAGATGCGCAGCACATGCTGTAGATAATTTCGTCTTTCGTTCTCATCGTCCAGCAGCGGAACCATCTCCATGATGACGCTGTCATCGTCGGGCGTCTGGCTGAGAACTTCCTTGTATAATTGGATGGCGCGGGCTTTGTCACCGGTGGCCGCGGCTACGCGGGCCTGTTTTTTCAGATTGATGAGATCAAGTTCATCCATGAATGTTGTGGCGCTGAGAGATGAATCGTCTGACGCGTCAGATGGTCCATTGCAGACGTTCCATCAGTGAATTGTAGAAATAATCGCGGGGGCCCAGACGAATGAAGCTGGCGACATCTGGGCTGGCGGCGACGATGACCCTGTCGCCATCCTCAAGGTCGACATAAAACTGTCCGTCCGCGGTGAGAATAGCCCGATGATCGGTGCGCACTTTCAGGGAGATGACGGCGCTGGGGGGCATGACCAGGGGCCGGGCCAGGCTGAGATGAGGGGCGATGGGGATGAGCACGATGTTGTGCAACTCGGGGGCGAGAATGGGGCCGCCCGCGGCCAGAGCGTAGGCGGTGGAGCCGGTGGGCGTGCTGACGATAGCGCCATCCGCCACATAGGTGGTGAGATAAGAGTCGTTGACTTCGGTCGTGATGCGCACGACGCGGGCGACGCCGCCGCGGCTGACCACCACTTCGTTCAACGCATCGATGCTTTCGCCCACGGATTTGCCATTGCGCTTGGTTTCCACCCGCAGCATCAGCCGATCCTCCACCCAATAATCGCCGTCCAGGACGCGCTTAATGGCGGACCGCCATTCCTCGGGATTCACTTCGGCCAGGAAGCCCAATCGGCCCAGGTTCAGGCCCAGAATGGGCAGCGAGAAGGCGGCTGCCAGACGGGCCGTGCGCAGCAGCGTGCCGTCGCCGCCCAGAGCAATGAGGATATCCAGGGATTCCAACTGCTCGCCAATTTGCTCGGTGTTCCAACTGGAGCCGCTCCAGACGCTCACGCCTCGTTCTTGTAGCCATTCCACAATTTCGGCCCCCAGGGTTTCGGAGACAGGGATTTTGGGGTGGGTCAAAACGCCAATTTTCATAGCAGTCATCATGAGCGCTAGCTCACCAACAAGGATAAAAATGTGTAAGCCGATCTGGCGCGTGCAGCCGAGTTCGTAATGCGTAACACGTAATGCGTAATGCGTAATGCGTGAGGACTTTACGTTTTACGCATTACGTGGTTGAGCGCCAGGCCAACGCTGACTTGGAGAACATCTCTGCTGACGAGGCCAACGTTTATTTATGAAGAAGGATCGGGATTTACTCGATGGCGGCCTTGGCGACATCGGCAAATTGAGTGTATTTCTCATCGAAGAAAAGATCGACAGAGCCGGTGGGCCCGTGACGGTGCTTGGCAATGACGATCTCGGCAATGTGCTTGCGTTCGCTTTCTTCGTTGTATTTGCCTTCGCGATAGATGAACATCACCAGGTCGGCGTCCTGCTCGATGCTGCCGCTTTCGCGCAGATCGCTGAGTTGCGGATGTTTGTCAGAACGGTTTTCCACCTGGCGGCTGAGCTGAGAAAGCGCCATCACCGGCACCTTCAGCTCCCGCGCCAGTTGTTTCATGGTTCGGGAGATGAAGCTGATTTCCTGCACGCGGTTCTCATTGCGTTTTCCTGCGTGCATCAACTGCATGTAGTCCACGATGATCATATCCAAACCATGTTCGGAATAGAGACGCCGGGCCTTGGTGCGCAGCTCGAAGGGGCTCAGGGCGGCGGTGTCGTCGATGTAGATGCGGCAGGTGCGCAGAATTTCCGCCGCTTCCTCCAGCCGGTCCCATTCATCCTGGTTGTAGATCTTGCCCAACCGCAGATGCTGGGAATCGATATGGGCTTCCTGTGAGAGCAGCCGTTGCACAAGCTGCTCACGGCTCATCTCCAGACTGAAAATCGCCACCTGTGAGCCATGATTTTTGGCGGCGTTGAGAGCGATGTTCAGGGCGAGGCTGGTTTTGCCCATGCCGGGCCGGGCCGCCAGGATGATGAGATCCGATTTTTGAAATCCGCCCAGCATTGCGTCCAATAGTTTGAAATCGGAAGGGACGCCCAGCACTTCGCCCCGGCGCTCGTGCAGCTCCTTGATCTCGTCCATGACCCGCGGCACCACTTCGGTGATGGAAACCAGGTCCTGATCGAGGCGGCGTTCGGCGATGGCGAAGATCATCTTCTCCGCCTCGTTGACCACGTCCCCCACATCCTGAGAGTCATCATACGCTTTGCGGGCGATGTCGCCAGCAGCGGTGATAAGTTGGCGCAGCGTGGCTTTCTCCTGCACGATCTCGGCGTACTGGAAGGCGTTGATGGCGGTGGGGACGCTGTTGACCAGGGATGTGATGTAACTGCGTCCGCCCACCTCATCCAGTTTGTCCCGCCGCTCCAGCTCTTCGGTGACAGTGACGAAATCCACCGGCGCGCCTTCATCGAACAGGGTGCGGATGACGCCGTAAATCTCGCCGTGGCGGGCCAGGTAGAAATCTTCGGGCGCGACCACATTGGCCACATGGCTAATGACATCCGGGTCGATGAGCAGCGAGCCCAGCAGGGCTTCTTCGGCTTCGATATTCTTGGGAATTTCTTTATCAGGTCCGATGGTCATTATCTGTTAGCGGGAGGGGAAATTGGCGGAGATAAAATTGACGCCTGGGGGGACAGGCGTCGAAAAGGTTGAGAAGGACAAACGCGTGGCGTAGAGGAGACGTTGCGATGGAAGTCGGGCGGCTCAATCGCTGGTCAGATCATCCAGGTCGAGGCCTTCGATGAAGTCGGCGAAGGCTCCCAGGTCCTCCGCCTTTGTTTCTGCGCTTTCTTCCGGTTGTTCGGAGGGAGCGCCGAAGAGAATGCCCGGCGAGAAATCGGCGTCGGGGATGCGTCCGGCCTCTTCCAGAACGCGCTCTGTCACATAGATCGGCACTTCGGCCCGCACCGCCAAAGCGATGGCGTCGCTGGGGCGGGAATCGATGCGGATCTCGCTTTCGTCCATGTCCAGCACGATTTCGGCGTAAAAAATGTCGTTCTTGAGCTCGTTGACCACGACATATTCCACATCCGCCCCCAGCGTGGTGATGGTGTTGAAAAGCAGGTCGTGGGTCAGTGGCCGATCTACATGGATGCCCTGAAGCCGCAAGGTGATGGCGTCGGCTTCGGGCGCGCCGATCCAGATGGGCAGATAGCGCTGGGAGCCGACTTCTCGCAGCACCACCACCCGGTTCTGCGTCATTAAACTGATTCGTACGCTATCGATATTGACTTCAATCATCATGACCGCTCCTTGGTGAAGGGTTACAATGAAATTATATGTCTCCATCGGGGTTTCGGTCAAGCCCTTGCATCAGGATAATTTCCCGCGAGTATACCTCATTTGTAACGACTTGCATGGCCCGGTCATCCTATAGAAGACAATGTCGTTTTTTGTCCCTCCATCCGTTTTCAATCCCACCAACGAGGCGTTTGTTATGATAAAACTGCAACCAGGCGAAATCGCTCCCGATTTCGAGGCCCTGACCGACGAGGGCAAGACTGTCAAGCTTTCCGACTTTCGCGGCAAGAAGGTAATTCTGTACTTCTATCCCAAGGATAACACCAGCGGCTGCACCAAGCAGGCCGTGGGCTTCCGCGATCACTACGACGAGATCGTGGCGGCCAACGCGGTGGTGCTGGGCGTCAGCCCCGACAGCGTGGAAAGCCACGTCAAATTCAAGACCAAATATGATCTTCCCTTCCATCTGCTGGTGGACCCCGACCACGAGATCGCGGAGCTGTATGGCGTGTGGGGGGAGAAGAACATGTACGGGCGCAAGTATTTCGGCATCAAGCGCAGCCATTTTGTCATCGATGAGGCGGGCAAGCTCATCGATGTGCGCTACAACGTGCGCCCGGCCAAGAGCGTGGAATACGCACTGAAAGCCATCAAGGGCGAGTAATTGTCCTACGACGCCATACTGGCCTCGCTGCAAAAACGCTGGGGCGTCACCGTCGCGCTCTACGCCCTGGGCCTGGCAAGCCTGGGGCTGTTTTTGCGCGTCCATCTCCCGCTGGGACAAACCCTGTTGTGGCTGGGGATGAGCGGGCTGGTGGGATTTTACATCCTCAGCTATCTTTACATCCGCCTGCCCGAAAACATCCGGCCCGGCGACCTGGAACCGCTGCCCACGCTGGGCCCGGGCACGGCGCTTTCGCTGCTGGGCGGCTGGCTGCTGGCGGCTTTGGGCGGTTTCGTTCTCATTCCCCGGCCCCAGGAAGGCATCGCCTGGCTGCCCGCCCTGCTGTTTTTGGCGGCGCTGCTGGCCGATCTGTTCGATGGCTGGCTGGCGCGCCGGGCGGATATGGTCACCCGACTGGGGGCCGATCTGGACATGACGCTGGACGGGCTTGGCGTGTTGTTGGCCGCGTTGCTGGCTGTGCGCTGGGGTCAATGGCCTTTGTGGTACGTCATCGTGGGGCTGGCCCGTTATCTTTTCATCTGGGGATTGAATTGGCGAGAGCGGCAGGGACTGCCCACTCGCGAGCTGACAGACAGCGTCACCCGGCGGCTGCTGGCGGGGATGCAACGGGGATTTTTATTCGTGGCGCTGTGGCCCATTATGCCCGCCTGGCTGGCGACGGCTACGGGCCTGGCCTTCGTCCTGCCATTCCTGATCAACTTCACCTACGACTGGATGGTGGCCAGTGCGGTGATCGACGACCATGGGCCCGGCTTCCGGGCGACCATGCGGCGCTGGCAAGAGCTGGTCGGCGGACCCGTCGCCCTGGGCGCGCGTCTGCTGACCGCTGCAGCCCTGGGCGTGACGCTTTGGCAGGCTTTTTCTCGGCAAGATTTTTTTGCAGAGGGGCTGGCGCAGGTTGCGGGACTGCCTGCGATTGCGGCGCCAGTGCTGTCGGGCCTGGGGCTGCTGCTGACGATCTTGTTGCTGTTAGGCGTGGCGCCGCGGTTGACCGCCGTTTTGCTTTACGTCCCCATCAGCTTCATGCTTGCAGCCGATGTGAGCTTCGGGCCCGGGCTGCTGGCCTTTTACGGACTCACCGGCATCATTCTATTGGGACCGGGCCCTTACGCGCTGTGGCAGCCGGAGGCGGGTTTCTTCACCAAACGCCTGGGGAGCTGAGATGACGCGGCGGCGATGGACGGCGCTGCTGGCCTGGGGCGCGGGCCTGGCGCTGCTGGCCTGGGCCCTGCGCCACATCTCCTGGCCCGATCTGTGGGCCATCCTGCGCGGACTGACCCTCGGCCAGTTGGCGCTGCTCTTGCTCCTGAATCTTCTCATCCTGCTGGCGCTGACCGCCCGCTGGCGCGCCTTTGTCGTCACCCTCCCCCAACGCATTCCCTTTCTGACGCTGTTTCAGGCACGATTGGCCGCTTTTGCAGTGAGCTACTTTACGCCGGGCCCACAATTTGGCGGCGAGCCATTGCAGGTGCTCGGCCTGCGTATGCACGGGACGCCGACATCCGCGGCCACCGCCACCGTGGCCCTGGATAAACTGGTGGAGCTGCTGACGAATTTCACCGTGCTGGGATTGGGCGTCATGGCCCTGTGGGCGGTGGGGCTGGGCGACGCCCGCGGCCGCACGTTGGCTTCAGTGCTGGCTGCGGCGCTGCTGGCCCTGCCCCTGCTCTATCTCCTGCTGCTGTGGCGGCGACGTCATCCTTTCGCCGTCCTCTTTCGCTGTCTGGCGGCCCGGCGCACCGCCGGACGCCTGAAGCGCGGATTGGGCGTATTGGCCGAGAGCGAGGCGCTGGCCGGAGAACTGGCCCGCACCCGGCCCGACGTGCTGTTGCGGGCGTTGGCCTGGGCGGGCGCTGGTTGGGTGTTGATGCTGCTGGAATTCGGGCTGAGCGCGCGTTTTCTGGGCGCGGCCCTTTCTCCGGCGGAGACTCTGGCCGCGCTGGCCGCGGCCCGATTCGCCTTCTTGCTGCCCCTGCCGGGGGGATTGGG
>JALSPL010000520.1 GCA_026985975.1 Anaerolineae bacterium
TCACCGGTGCGGCCGTCACCCAGATCAAGATGAGTGATTTCGGCATCGAGCCGCCCGACTTCGCCAAAACCCTCACCGTGGGCGACGACGTCACCATCGAAGTAAAAATCGTAGCCAAACAACAATAATCTCTCTCAAAAACCTCCGCCGAAACCATGTCCGAACTATCCCTTCACGTCCGACAATTAGCCTGCGCCCGCATTCCCACCGATTACGGTGAGTTCCAGCTCTGCTATTACGAAAACAATAAGGACGACAAAGAGCATCTGGCCCTGGTGATGGGCGAGGTGGCGGGCAGAGAAAACGTCCTGGTGCGCGTCCATTCCGAATGCTTTACCGGCGATGTGCTGGGCTCCCGCCGCTGCGACTGCGGCGATCAGTTGCACGGAGCCATGCAGATCATCGGCAAGGCAGGCCGGGGCGTCGTCATCTACCTGCGTCAGGAGGGCCGCGGCATCGGATTGCTGGACAAACTGCGGGCCTACAATCTGCAGGATGAGGGCTACGACACGGTCGAGGCCAACATCCTGCTGGGGCATCAGGCGGATGAGCGGGAATACGACATCGCCGCCGCCATGCTCGCCGACCTGGGCGTGCGTTCCATCCGCTTGCTCACCAACAACCCCGACAAGGTGGAAAGTCTGACCGCGTTAGGCGTACGCGTCACCGAGCGGGTTTCCATCCAAGCGCCCGTGCACCCCGAGAACGCCTTCTATCTTTCCACCAAGGCGCAGCGTATGCACCATCAGTTGGATTTGAAGACCATCGAGATATTCGGACATGGCGGCTGATCCCTCCTCTTTCTTCAACGCTTTATCCGGCTCCACCCCGCCCGCAGATCGCCCCCTGGTGGTGCTGGCCTGGGCGCAGACCCTGGATGGCAGCGTGGCCTGGCCCGATGGCTCGCCGCTGACCATCAGCAGCCCTGCATCCTTCCATTTCACCCATCGGCTGCGGGCCTTTTGCGATGCCATCATAGTGGGAATCGGCACAGTGCTGGCCGATGATCCCCGGCTGACTGCACGCGATGCGCCGGGAGAGCAGCCTCGCCCCATCGTGCTGGACACGCATCTGCGATTGCCGCCCCGCGCCCGTCTGTTCGATCATCCCCGCTCGCCCTGGCTGCTGGCCGGCCCCGACCCGGATGCGGAGCGCCAACAACAGCTTGGCCAGCGGGGAGCGGTCATCCTCACCGTCCCTCTGGCTGGTGATGGACGCATCGATTTGTTGGCGGCGTTGCGGATTCTGCGCCAGCGCGGCATCCGCACCCTGATGGTGGAAGGCGGCCCCACCGTACATGCGGCCTTCTTGCAAGAGGGGCTGGCCGACTGGCTGGCCGTGACCCTGGGGCCGCAGCTTTTGGGCGGCCTGCCCGCGCTCAGGCCCGCTGCCTCGCCCCGCCATCCCATCCCTGCCCTGGACGCCTGGCATCTGGCCGAGGTCGGGCCTGATCTGCTGATCTGGGGACGTTTGCGTTCCACATGAACCGTCAAGCGCTCTACTTCACCGCCCCCC
>JALSPL010000521.1 GCA_026985975.1 Anaerolineae bacterium
TGGGATGCAGCCGCCAGCGCCACAGCCGCTGCGCCATGGTGGCGACGCCTGCGCCCATCTCCAGCACCCGCAGCGGTCGCCGACGCCACGGTCGCACAGCCTGCGCCAGCGCCGCCCACACATCCTTATTCAGCGCCCGATCGTCAACTGTCACCTTCGCTGTCAGATAACGTTGAAAGTCAGTAAATGGCCCGATCATCGTCCTGCGTCACCTAATCTGTTCCAAGTCATTGCTCAAGCCAAAGCATCCAGAACTTGCTGATATTCGTCAATGAATTCATCCACAATACTGGCAAATTCCGGCGTGATGCCGGCCGCCTGTTGTTTGACGGGACGAATAATCAACACGCCCTCGCTTTCATCGACTTCCACCTCCACTTCCGAACCTGGTTGCATACCCAGACGCTCCCTGGCGTCGATGGGCAGGGAAACGACGATGCTATTGCCGGTTTTGAAGATTTTCCGAATCATGCGAATCTCCTGAACGTAGTGACAATGTAAGTATAGCACACATTCAAAGCATATCAACCAGACATTTTCGGATGCGCTGGCCCGTCTCCTCCCAGGTGGGGTGCGCCAGCCAGGCCCGGCGCGCAGCCGCACCCGTGCGCCCCATCTCCTCCCGATGCCGATGCAACCACAGCAACCGCGCCGCCAGGGTGTCGGCGTCGCCCGGGGGGATGAGCAGGCCCGTCTCACCCGGACGGATGATCTCGCCCGCGCCGCCCGCCTCCGTCCCCACCGGAATGAGCCCGTAGCCCATGGCTTCGAGATAGACGATGCCGAAGCCCTCGTGCTGGGAGGGCGCGACCAGCGCCTGGTGAGAGGCGTAGGCCTGTCGCAAGTTCGCATCATCGACCGGCCCGCGCCAGACGATGCGGTCATCCAGTCCCAGACGCCGGGCCAGCTCCCGCACATGACGGCTGTAACGGGCGTCAGCCGCATCATCGCCCACCACCGTCAGTCGGGCCGCCTCCGGCGGCAGATGCGCCAGCGCCCCCAGCAGGGTGTGCAGCCCCTTGCGGGGGATGAGATTGCCCACGAACAGCAGGCGCAGCGGGCCCGGCTCCTGCGCTCGGGCCAGAATAGCCGCCTCGGTCAACGCAGGCGTCTCGTCCTCCCGGCCCGGATGCGCCACCACCACCGGTTTTGCCACGCCCGCTAACTTCTGCACCGATGTCAGTGTGGCCCGGCTGTTGCAGATGAAGCCATCCACCGCGCGCAGATAGCGTCGCTCCACGGCCCGATACAGCGGCGTCAGCGGGGCGGGATGGGCCTCATCGCTGCGCAGATGATGCACCAGCGACACAATGGGATACCGCGTCCGCTGGCGCAAGCGTTGATTGAGCTGAAAGAGCGAGGGATGATTGAGCTCGTCCTGGATGAGGACGTCCAGAGGCGAGCGGGCCAGATCATCAAAGAAAGCGCTATCGAAATTTTGCAGGAGGTGACGGGCGTAGTTGCGCCAGGGTTGAGAGAAAATGACGACCTCGTCTCCCTGGCTGCGCAGATGC
>JALSPL010000522.1 GCA_026985975.1 Anaerolineae bacterium
GTCGAGGTTCCGCCCGCACAGCGGGGCGCGGCCTTTCATTGCGTGGTGGCCATCGCCGCACCAGATGGCCGCGTGTGGACCACGGAGGGCATGTGTCCGGGCGTGATCATCGATGAACCGACGGGCTCGGGCGGCTTCGGCTATGATCCCGTCTTCTTCGTTCCCCAACAGGGCAAAACCTTCGCTCAGTTCTCTGCGGCCGAAAAGAACGCCATCAGTCATCGCGGCATCGCCGCCCGCAAAGCAGCGAAGCTGTTGGCGCAACTGACGGCGGAAAAGAGCCCCCTCCCGACCTCCCCCGCCAGCGGGGGCGGAGATAGCCGCTGACAAACTGGTTACAAATCAAAGGTCATCATCGGTAGATACATCTTCAACCCCAACGTTTTCTCGATCCAGGCGATGATAAGCCGGGTGGGCTCGGCGTCGGCCTCGGCGATGGCCGCCATTTCGCCGACGTGATCGTAGCCGGGCAGATAGCTGAGATCATTGTCCAGACCGCGGGCGTCCAGGGCGTCGTGAAAGGTGCGGGCCTGATCGGGCAATGAGGGCGCATCGAGCTGGCAATAGAGCAGGTAAAACGGCGGCGGCGTCTGGCCCGACGCCAGCCAATAGGCCGCGGAGCCATCATCGAGCAGTTCGGCGTTGGCGAAACCATCGGGGAAGGTCTGATTGACGATGGGGCTCCAGAAGAGGCGATTCAGCGAATTCAGATCGTACGCGCCGCTGAGGCTGACGACGCCGCGAATGTGAGGGCGCAGATCGGCAAAATCTTCATGTGCGGCCAGCAATGAGACCAGATGCCCGCCCGCGGAGTGCCCGAAGATCACAATTTGCTCTGGATCGCCGCCATATTCGGCGATGTGCTGCACCGTCCATTGCAGCGCCATGCCCACATCCTCGATATTATCAGGATACCAGGCGGCCTTGGTGCGATGGGCGGCGTTTTCGGGCTGGTTGCAGGTGTCCACATCGGGGCAGTATTCATCGGCGATGAACACCTGATCCGAGGTGAGACGATAGTCGATATCGACCGTCACCCAGCCCTGGACGCCGGTGAGGGATTGCGACACAAAGCCATACTGATCCCGATAGCCGTTGGTCCAGCCCCCGCCATGCACGAAAAAGATGACGGGACGATTGCGCAGGAAATCATGCCCGTCGTGGGGTCGAAAGATGGTGAGGGCGTGATTTTCATAGCTTTCGCGATCGTCGACGCGGATGTCGGTGGTTTTGAAGGAGGGGCCGTAGAGATAGTCGGCCTTGTAGATGGTGTAGGGCGTGGTGGTGGTGACGATCACGCCCCAATCATGGGGAGAGAGGGCGCTGGCGGTGCTGGTGATGGCGGCGTTTGCATCGATGAGGGGCAGATAGAGGGCTTGGCGGGGCTGACGGCGGGCGAGGATGGCGGGAACGACCGCATCGAGCCAGGCCCGGCGCTGGGCCGCGTGCTCAAAATCCCAGCCATGGACGAAGGTGGCGAGGGTCTCGCTGAGAGTGGGGGAACCC
>JALSPL010000523.1 GCA_026985975.1 Anaerolineae bacterium
GGCCATAGAGGATGACCGCCTCCAGAAACCATCCCGCCTGATTGATGCGGTGATCCAGCTCCGCCACCAGGGTCAGATACCGCCGCACCTGACTCATTTTATCGGCAAAAGCGTCGATGGCCGCCATCAGCGTCTCATCCTCCAGCTCCTGCATCACCTCCTGACGATAATGAATGGCGTCGATGTCGGTCAGCGGCGTATAGAAAAATGGATCGAGCTGATAGTCTTGTCTGCCGGCGGTGATAGCGGCGATGAGCTGATCGAGATTGAGATCGGCCACAAAGGGACGCGCTTCGGGCGTTTGTGGGGCGGGCCTGTCTTCGGCTCGGATGAAAAGGATGCTGGAAAATGTCATGGGACGGGGCATAGAGGAGGACAGCGTCTCGATCAGCGGGAGAATCACGGGCAAAAAAAATCCTGCCTAGCGGGTCTCTGGCAGGCGTGTGAAGCTCTGGGCAAGCGCGGCTCTCCGCCAACGAGATGGCCTTGGCAGGAGTCATTAGCCCTCATGGGGCGATTATAGGGTGGACTCCATCACCGCTTGCTTATGATGAGTAGATCTAGCTGAGGAAGATTATAGCTTTCCACCTCCGGCCTTGTCAAAAAGATCGCCTTTCTCTCCTGTCCACCTTACTTGCCTCTCCCATCCACTGCGTGTATCATGGCGACAATCATGTCCAAATCAGCAACAGGAGAAATCATGCCTCAATTCGGCGTTTATTCGGAAATAGGCAAGTTGCGCAAGGTGCTGGTGCATCGCCCGGACCTGAGCCTCAAGCGCCTCACGCCCGCCAACCACGACGAACTACTCTTCGATGACGTGCTGTGGGTGGAGCACGCCCAGCGGGAGCATGACGCCTTTGTCGAGCATATGCGGGATTGGGGCGTGCAGGTGTTTTATCTGAAGGACTTGTTGACAGAGACTCTGGCCGCCAGCCCCGAGGCCCGCCAGACCATCACCACCCTGGCAATCACCGAAAATTCAGTGGGCGTGGCTTTGGTGGAGCCGTTGCGGGCCATGCTCCTGTCCCTGGACGCCGAAACCCTGGCAACGCACCTCATCGGCGGGCTGACCAAGGGCGAGGCCCGGGCCATGGCCGATATCAGCGCCGCTGAGCAGGCGTCGCTGCTGGGCGTCACCTCTCATGACAATGCTTTTATCCTGCCGCCGCTGCCCAATTCGCTTTTCACCCGCGACTCATCGGCCTGGATTTACAATGGCGTCAGCGTCAATCCCATGTTCTATCAGGCCCGGCACCTGGAATCTTACAACGTCGGCCTGATCTATCATTATCACACCATGTTCCGCGAAGCGGCATTCAACTTCTGGCTGCCGTTGCTGGATGCCGAGGATTGTCGCTTCAATGTCGAAACTTTTGGCCGGGCCAGCATCGAGGGGGGTGACATCATGCCCATCGGCAACAAAACCCTGCTGGCGGGCTACAGTGAGCGCACCACCGGTCAGATGATCGAACAATTGGCGAGCAGGCTTTTCGCCGCCGGCGCCGTGGAGCGGATCATCGTCGCTCACATGACCCGGGATCGGGCGCACATGCACCTGGACACGGTTTTCAGCATGTTGGATTATGACGCGGTCACCATCTATCCGCGAGTCGTGGAGAATGTGCGGGCCTACAGTATGCGCCCGGGCGACAATGAGCGTCAATTCGACATCACGCCTGAGAAAAGTTTGTTGGATGCGGTGGCGGACGCCATGCAAGTGAAGAAACTACGCGTCATCGCCACCGGCGGCGATGAATATCAGCAGGCCCGGGAGCAGTGGGACGACGGCAACAATACGGTGGCCATCGAGCCGGGCGTGGTCATCGCCTATCGCAAGAACACCTACACCAATCGGGCCATGCGCCGGGCCGGTATTCGCGTCATCGAGATCGACGGCTTCGAGCTGGGCAAGGGCCGGGGCGGCGGCCATTGCATGACCTGCCCCCTGCTGCGGGACGGCGTCTGAGCTTAAACATGAACCTCGCCTTTCAGCTCCACGATATCCCCCTGGCATTCAGCGTGGATGACGCGCTGGCCGCCCGGCGGCTGGCCGCGCAATGGGCGCCTTTTCTCGCCCGGGCCAAAACCGACGCCCCGCCCATCCGCATCGCTCTCAGCGTTATCGAGACCGCGCCCGGCCCGCCCGATCTGCCTGCGGTCAGCGTCGGGCCTGATGTCCAGTATTTTCGGCAGGGCCAACGCCTGGCGGTCCGCTTCCCCGGCTGGGGGCGTTTTGATGTGCAACTGGATGGGAACGACATCCACGGCCTGCTCGCCCGCGCCGCGGTCAGCACCTACGGCGTCTTCGAGGATATGATCCTGGCCGCATTGGCGCCATTGCTGCGTCGCCGCGGCTATTACGCCATCCACGCCTTCGCCGCGGCCGTCAATGAGCGGGCATTGTTGCTTTTGGGAGATTCAGGCGCGGGCAAGACCACCACCGGCGTCAGTCTGTTGCTGAGCGGCGCCCGGCTGGCGGCCAACGACACGCCGCTGTTGCGTCCCGGCGTCGACGGCCCGCGGCTCTACGCCTATCCCGGCCTGCTCAGCGCCTATCCCGACAGCATCGCTCGCTTTCCCTCTCTGGCGCATCTCCTCGGTGATGGACAGCGCTTGTCGGGCAGCGATAAGATCTCCTTCGCCGCCGAAACCATCCGGCCCGACATCTGGGCCTGGCGCACCCGGCCCGCGGCCCTGATTTTTCCCGTCATCACGCCTGATCTCGATCGCTCACACCTGCAACCAATGCGGGCCTTCGACGCCTTGCAGCAGCTCATCAGCCAATCTATCGAAGACTGGGACGCGGCCATGATCCCCGCCCAGTTGCGGGCGTTGCGCCAGTTGGCGGAAGCCGCGCCCGCCTGGCGACTCCATCTCGCCCCCGACATCGACCGCTTGCCCGACCTGCTCCTGCCCTTGCTGGTCTGAAAATAGACGGGAGACGGAAGACCGGAGACCGAAAGCGTCCGTGAGCCGTCCTCCGTCCCCGGTCCCCGGTCGTTTTCATCGGTATCGACGGGCAGCCGCCGTAACGCCTATTCTGAAAATAAAAGATTAGAACGCAGAAAAAGCGGAAAAAACTGATTGGCGCAGATGAAAAAGATAGAAGATTGATGGAGATTCAGAATCTCAATGAATCTCGATGAATCTCCATGAATCTCGATGAATCTCCATCAATCTCAAGACGCCCGCAATCGTGGACGATGACCAGATGACAACCCATCGTCGGGCCCATGGGTGAGCCCACCTTTGTCGTCAATAACAAATCCAACCGCAAGGGGGTGAAAAAATGGTCGGTGAACGCCGAGAAATGCTTCGCATTTTGGGCGGCGCAGAATACCGACTGCGCCGCCTGCATCCGCACCTGCCCCTACAACAAGGATTATCGCAAATGGTGGCATCGCACGGCCCGCTGGCTGGCGGGCACGCCCTTGCGCCGCCTGGTCTTTGCGCTGGACGGCTATATGGGCTACGGCCAGCGTCTGCGTCCCGATGGGTGGTGGCGGTGAAGCGGACGTCGGGCAAGCCGCTTCTGTGTCTCCTTCCCCACCCGTTGCAGAGCAGGGAAGGAATGAAAGGAGGAGGTCCTTCAACTGAAAATAGACGCACCCTTTACAAAAAAGCCCCCCGTCGATGAATCACATCGGCGGGAGGCGTGCGTTGGCGGGGTGCGAAGTCAGTTGGCGGCGAAGAAAACCAGCAGTTTTTCTCCGGCGTTGTCGAAAATCGTCAACATATCATCGCGGATGGTAAAAGTGGCGGCGCTGTTCATGTTTTGCAGGAATGTCTGTTCTGTTTTCATGACATCCCCAGGTTCGGAGCACATCTTGCGGGTGGCCGTCAGCGGCCCGATGCTGATCTTGTCACCATCGATCTGGTAGCCGCCGTTATAGTCATTGCATCCGGCGTTGCCGCTCACCCGGCCATCTTCGGTGAAAATGGCTGTGATCTTTTCGCTGGCTGCGCTGGTCGCCATGCCGCCCTTGCCGTTGTTGAAGCTCTGCAAACGCCAGGGCGTCGAGGTGATGTCTCTCGTTTTCATCGATGCAAAAATCAGCAGTTTACCGCCATCTTTGCCGTAAATCGTGAGTGTTTTCCCCATGATGCTGAATGTGGCCGCGTCGCCCAGGTCTTTGAGGAAAGCCTGTTCGGTCTGCATCACGCCCTGGGGCTGGGCGCACATCTTGCGGGTTGTCGCCAGCGGCCCGATACTGAGCGCATCGCCCTCCACGGTGTAACTGCCGCTGAAGTTGTTGCAGCCGGCATTGCCCGAGACCTTGCCATCTTCGCCGAAGCTGAGGGTGATTTTTTCACTGGCCTGATTGCTTTCCATGCCGCCCTCGCTGTTATTGAAGCTGATCAATCGCCAGGCGCTGCCTGCAAGTTCGGGCGTTGGTTGTTCGGTGAATGTGAGCAGGATATTGCCGTCTGCGTCCATAAGCATCAGTTTTCCTCCCTCGATTTTGTAGCTGGCGGCGTGGGAAATGCCATTCTTCATGCCGCTTTCCTGACTGGCGATATCCGTCTTGCAGGCCCGAAGCGTGCTGGGCCCCAACTGCGTGGTGATCTTATCGCCATCCAGCGTGTATTTCCCGGTCAGGCTATTGCAGTGGGTGTCGCCAATAAATTCTCCGTTTTGGAAGATGATGGTGGCGGGGGCGTCGGCCAGGGCGGGGTGTGCGTTGCCGTCGGCGTCAACGTAGCTTTCCAGTTGCCAGATAGTGCCTTCGAACGCAGGCATGGCTGCAGCTCCTTGATCTGAACCCGAGGCCGGGGTTTCGGAGGGCAGTTGCGGAGGGGCGCAGGCGGCAATCACGCCGATGAGAGCCAGGGCCGCCAGCGCCAGCACAATGATTTTGGTGATAAGGGTTTTGTTCATAGCATCTTTGTCCCTGAGTGTATGGTGGGTGATTTGTTCGGTTATATGACGTCAGAATGCGGAGGAAGGTTCCAGGGGCTGCACGACGCTTCTGGCGTTCAGATTTTTGCGCCGCGCTCCGCCCGTTGACGCAGGTCCTCGGGCCACTGGCTCATATCGTCGGAAGGATAGATGCGCAGAGGCGGGCCGTTTTGCGTCAGCAGCTCGCCGGTGCGGGCGTTCAGCACCTTGCGGGCCGCGGCCAGGCCCGTGGCCGTCACGCCCGAGATGCCATGGCTGAGGGTGCTGGCCCCGCACATCAGCAGGCCCTCGAAGGGCGTGGTGATGTTGAAGCCGCCCGGGCCCACCTGATCGGGCGTCTTGTCCGTGCCGTAGAGGCTGCCGCGCGTAGCGTTGATGTAGAATTCGTTGGTCAGCGGCGTGGCCAGATTCCAGAAAACCACATGCTGGCTGATGCCGGGAATGCGTTTTTCCAGCGCCCGGAACATGTGCTCGGCCAACTCCTCCTTCATGGCCTCGTAATCGTCGGGCCGCTGGCCGGGCCGGGAGCCCGCCCATTTCTCGAAGGCGTCATAGCCCACAAAGCTGAACATCTCCAGGGTGTGATGGCCCTTGTGCATCTTGGTGGGGTCTTTGAGAGTGGTGACGGTGAGGAAGAAAGCCGGGGGTTCGGGCAGCTTCAGCACCTCATCGGTCAGCCCCATCTTGTAGAGCCCGTCCACATCTTCATTGTCATAAAACCAGTTGTTGCCCGAATCCAGGCCCGCGGCCTTCAAATCCATATCCACCGCGAAGAACAGGCTCAGGCACGAGGTCGAGTATTTCACCTGGTCGATCTTCTTGCGCAGCTTATCGGGCAGATGCTCGCGGCCGATGAGTTTGCCAAAGGTCACTTCGGGGTCGGCGTTGCTGATGACCGTGTCCGCGGTGATGGTCTCCCCATCCGCCAACTGCACCCCCACCGCCCGCTTGCCCTCCAGCAGGATGCGGGCCACGGGCGTTTGCAGACGGATCTCGCCCCCCGCCCGTTTCAGCGCCCGCACGAAAGCCTTGGGGATGGCCCCGCCTCCGCCGCGAGGAAAATAGCCGCCGTTGAAATAGTGGCGGGTGACGCCCGCGTGCATGAACACCGACGCCATGCTGGGCGGCAGACCATGATCTCCGGCCTGGGCCGAAAGCGCGCCCTTGAGTTTGGGGTCAGAGATGTAAGCGTCCAGCAGATCCGCTCCCGTCTTCTTGCGCCAGCGCAGGATAGAAATCGCGCCGGGCGCGGCCTTGAGCGCCTTGCCCAGGCTGTTGACCTTGCCCAGATTATTCAGGGTGAGCATCAGCGCATCCACCGCGTTGAGATAATCATCAATGCCCCGGGCCTCGTGGGGGAAGCGCTCTTTCAGGCGCTCCGCTAATCGCTCCTTGCCCTTGGGGATGTCAAAACGTTCTTCGCCCAGATAAACGTGATCGAACCCGTCCGGATTCAATTCGAAAAAAATCATATCGCGGGAAACGCCCAGACCTTCATACACCCATCGCAGCCAGCCGCCCTCAGCCAGTTCGCCGATGTAATGCACGCCCGGGCTGAAGCGATAGCCGTTGAGGGTGAAGGTCTGGCTCCAGCCGCCCGGGATTTCGTGCTGCTCCAGCACCAACACCTTCTTGCCCGCCTGGGCGATGAGGACGGCCGCGGCCAGCCCGCCAGCGCCGGAACCTATGACAATGACATCGTAATCTGACATGAACGCTGCTCCTGATGAATGATGGGCGAAGGCCTGACCTGACCGAGCCAGAACCAAGCAGGAACACAGAGTTTCACAGAGATTGTCAGAGAACCACAGAGAAATCACTAAAAAATCGTAACTGCTTACGTATGCGCAGGTTGCGCCGTCGAAAAACTTGATGCCTTCTGCAAAAATTCGTCAAACGTCATGCGTTAAACGTCAGGAAGCATTGTCACAAGGAGGCGTTTCAATGCAAAATGATGACGTTTGACGTTTTACGATTGACGCTAAGGTTAAAAAGTATCCGATTCAAGGCGAAAATGACGATCAAGCAGGCTACCTTAGCAGTTACAAAAAATCTCTGTGAAGCTCTTGATTTTCCTCTGTGGTTC
>JALSPL010000524.1 GCA_026985975.1 Anaerolineae bacterium
CCTGGCCGCGTACCAGGTCTCGGGCGAATACGCCATGATCAAAGCCGCCGCGGCCAATGGCTGGATCGACGAGCCCCGCGTCATGCTGGAAAGCCTGCTCTCCATTAAACGGGCGGGGGCAGACCTCATCCTCACCTACTTTGCTGTGGATGCAGCAAAGATGTTGGGGTAGTCGATATTGGGGAGTTGAAGAGACCCGTTTCAAAATACCCAATATCCAATACCCAATATCCAATACCCATCTTTCACACCAGCTCACCACTGTTGACACCATGCCCAACCTCACCCCCTCCGCCTCCTCCGAACGAACCTACCACGACCGCCGCATGGTGCACGCGGATTTCGATCAAGCTCCCTTCACCATCGCCTGGGAGGTGACCCGGGCCTGCGCTTACGCCTGCGTGCATTGTCGGGCCAACGCCCAGCCCCAGCGTCATCCCCTGGAGCTTTCCACCGAGGAGGGATTTCGGCTCATCGACCGCCTGGCCGCGTTCGGCAATCACCCCATCCTCATCTTCACCGGCGGCGACCCCATGATGCGCCGCGATCTCTTCGATCTCATCGCCTACGCCACCGAAAAGGGCCTGCGCTGTTCGCTGACGCCCACGGCCACAGCGTTGGCCACCAGGGAACGCCTGCAAAAGGCCCGAGACGCGGGCATCCGCCGCATCGCCCTCAGTCTGGATGCGCCCCGGCCCGCGGTGCATGATGACTTCCGCAAGGTGGCGGGCTCCTGGCAACGCACCATGGACATCCTGCATCGGGCGCATGATGTGGGCCTGAGCGTGCAGGTGAACACCACCGTGGCCAAACACAACGCCGACATCCTGCCCGAGATGGTGCCCTTCATCGAAGAAGTGGGCGCGGTGCAATGGTCGGTCTTCTTCTTGGTGCCCACGGGCCGTGGCCAGATCGACTGGATGATCTCGCCCCAGGAGCATGAGCGCATCTTCAACTGGCTTTACGACCTGAGCCAGGAAGCGCCCTTCGACATCAAGGCCACCGCCGCGCCCATGTACCGCCGCGTGGCCATCCAGCGCAAGCGGGCCGAACTGGGCGAGGACGCCCCCATCAGCTTCCAGGGCGCGGGCTTCCAGTATGCGGATGGCCTCAACCGCCCCACCAAAGGCGTCAACGATGGCAACGGCTTCCTCTTCATCTCCCACCTGGGCGAGATCGAACCCTCCGGGTTCTTGCCCATCTCCGCGGGCAATGTGCGCAAAGATGATGTGGTGGAAATCTATCGTCACCATCCCTTGTTCCAGGACCTGCGTAATCCCGACAAGCTAAAAGGCCGCTGCCTGGTGTGCGAGTTCCGCGACGTGTGCGGCGGCCAGCGCGGCCGGGCCTATGGCGTCACCGGCGATTATCTGGAAACCGACCCCGCCTGCGTCTACATTCCCGAGGCCGCACGCAAAGCCGCAGGGGCGCAAAGCTAAAGTGTTCAGTGGGATGCAGCCATGTGTTTTTAACTGATTACTGATTACTTTTCCTCCAAGA
>JALSPL010000525.1 GCA_026985975.1 Anaerolineae bacterium
GCTGACCGACCCGGACACGGGCGAGGAAATCCACAAATCCACGCGGGCGCAGGTGGATTTGACCGACCAGACGCTGCGATTTCGGCGTTTGTATCAGGGCCGGAATGAGACCGGCGCCTGGGAGGTGGAGCAGTCTTTCGAGATACGCATTCTCTTCCAGCGTGAGCTGGCCCTGCTGCTGACCTGCGCCGAATTCGACGATCTGCGCTTCTATGGCGATTACGACCTTACGCCCTGGGAGCCGGACAGCCCCCGTCTCATTGCCGTGGCCGCGTGCGGGCAGTGAGCAGTAAGCGATGTACGGTGTTCAGTAATCGATGAGCAGTGTGGTGTGGACAAGCAACAATCTGCGGAATTTTGTCGATTGGCATATAATTGAGTGAAAAGGTGTTCCAATTTACTCTTGATTTATGAGTTTTATGATGATTGATAAATTTAGCCCCTGAAAAAAGGCAGGAGCCAACAACGATGGTCGCAAAAACAGCAACAAAGGTGATGATTCAGCCACTTTTTCTTGGCGAAACCTTGATGTTCTCCTTTGCGCCTTGGCGTCTCTGTGTGAAATCATTCTTTTTCAGTCGAAGCAAATCATTAATGGGAATTCTCGAAACCTTTGCCGTTCAAGTGACCGGAAAGTTCGTCCCGTCTGGAAATTCGATGACGGACTCCTATATCTTCTGTGAGTACTGGAAGCCATCGTCGAACACTGTCCAGAGCTGGAACATCTCCTGCGCGAGGTCTCGGCGGGCGAGATCTTCCGGACGGATGAATGGCCCCGGCCCAAGCCATGCGAGCGCAAATTCCTCTCCGAGGCCCCTATGTTTGGGGGAAAATAAAATATGAAACTGACGCCATATCAGTTGAGTATCTTCAACGACAACGCCTATCTTTTTGCCGAGCAGGCAGAAATTGCTTTGAAGAAACTGTTAGAAAAAAAACATCTCTATCAATCTGTAGAAGTGGGGAGCCTTACGTTCCTTAATTTTCCGGGCGATGTTCCCAATTGGGATTTTGATCAATGGCCTCCTGAGCGAAGCTATCACCCCGATGATCCTCAATTTGACACTGAACTTGACTATACAGAAGATGCAATACGTGCAATGAGGTGGACAATAATGACCACACCCCATTCACCAGGATGGTTCATCTCCGTCAAAAATCAAACTTTTGTGGATGTCTCTTTGCCTATACACCCACCGCCAGTGCAGTTATATTGCAAAGTATGCAAGAGAAAAACTGCATACAATTTTCTGTTAGGATACGATGTTTTCGAGGAAGCGCCTGTCACTTTTTATTGGAATAAAAATGAAAGTGAACAAGTTTTTGTATTGGTTTATCAATGCCAAACTTGTAGAAGCCAACCCGAAGTCTTTCTTATTCAACGACACAGAAGCACGATCGACCAATTTACTCCTGCCAGACTCACCTTAACCGGAAGAATGCCATTGGAGACCCCTATCATCCCACGCAATCTTCCCAAAAAAGAACGAAAACATTTCAGAAATGCAGTAATAGCATTCGATTCAGGTCAGGCTCTGGCTGCCAAATTTCTGTTACGCATTTTTCTGGAACAGTACGTCCGTGGGGTTGCCACCAATCCCGAAGTGCGCAGTATCGAATCGCTCTTCGATGAATACAATGCCACACTCCCTGATGATTTCAAACAGCGCTTTCCCTCCTTGAAAAGCATCTACGACCAACTCAGCGAAGACATCCACGCAGCAGACGAAACCCCAGAAATCTTTGAAACCGCGAAACAGAAAATTGTAGAACACTTCGACGCCAAACGAGTTTTCAAGATATCCAACTAAAAAACGCCGGTTGGAACACTCACCGGCATTTGTCCCCGCCCGATCCCTGGCAGTACAATAAGCTGCACTGAACACTGTAAACTGAACACTGAGAACCGCAAACCGACATGTCCCTGACCTCAACCGATCCCCTGCGCGCGCTGCCCGATTACGAAACCGGCAACTTCGCGCACATCCCCGGCCTGCTGCAATCCTTGCTGGGCGTGGAGACGCCAACGCCTCTCACGCCCGAACGCTTCGGCTTCCGCCCGGGCCAGTTCAAAAACGTCATCTTCCTCTTTCTGGACGCATTCGGCTGGAATGTGTACAGCTATTTCCTCAACCGCCGCAATCGCATCGTGGGACGGCTGACGGATAAGGGCCAGGTGCACAAAATCACGGCCCAATTCCCCTCCACCACCGCGGCCGAGGTCACCACTTTCCACACCGGCCAGGTGGTGGGGCAGCATGGCGTCTATGAATGGCAGTATTACGAGCCCGAAGTGGATGACGTCATCGTCCCCCTGCTCTTTTCCTACGCCGGAGAGGGAAAACGGCGGGACACCCTGCGGGACGCATACATCGACGCCCGCGACATCCTGCCCACCCACACATTTTTCTCCGATTTGCAGAACGCGGGCGTCCCCACCTTCACCTTCGTCCCCCGCGGCTTTATCGGCACGCCCTACAACGATGTGCTGTCCGTCGGCGCCAACGCCACGGGCTACACCACTATCGCCGAGGGCCTGGTCACCCTGAATCGCAAGATAAAGCGGACGAAAGACCCGGCCCTGTTCTATTTCTACACGCCTCACATCGACAGCCTGGCCCACGCCCACGGGCCGTTCTCCTTCCAGAGCCTGGCCGAGGCCGACGCCACCCTCACCCTGCTGGATAAATTCCTGTTCCACCCGCTGCGCGGCCGCGACGACACGCTCATCATCCTCAGCGCCGACCACGGACAGATTCGGGTGGATCCTCGCACGACCCTCTACATCAACCTGCATCCCGAATTCCAGGAGCTGCGCTGCTATCTGCGGGCCAACAGACAGGGCAAAATCCTGCCGCCGGGCGGCTCGCCGCGCGACATGTTCCTGCATGTGCGGGAGGAGTATGTGGGCCGGGCGCAAACGCTGCTGCGGAAGATGTTAGGCGGTCGGGCCGATGTGCTGCGCATCGAGCAACTCATCGCCGCGGGCCTGTTCGGAACCGCCGAGCCCTCCCCCGATTTTATGAAACGGGCGGGCAATCTGGTTATCCTGCCCCGGGGCGATGAAACCGTGTGGTGGTACGAAAAAGGCAAGTTCGAACTCAAGCACAACGGCCTGCATGGCGGCCTCAGCCGCGACGAAATGGAAATCCCTCTCATCCTCTATCGTCCCTGATCTTTTCATACATTCCCCCGACCAAGGAGGCGACATGGAACTGCCATCTTCCCTTTTCACCACACAATCACTCTTCTCTTTTGGCGGCGCTGTGATTGCAGCGGCGCTGGTTCCCAACGTCATCGCCACCGTCGCCACCCTGCCGCCGCGCA
This sequence comes from Anaerolineae bacterium, assembly GCA_026985975.1. Classification (GTDB taxonomy): domain Bacteria; phylum Chloroflexota; class Anaerolineae; order J102; family J102; genus M2005. Next base: position 3,328 of record JALSPL010000525.1, read on the forward strand.
CGCTGCGCCTCATCTCGCTGATTGTGGCCATGGTTCTGGCGTTCGGCATGGCGTATCTGGCTGCAAACGCCGATTGGACCAAATGGCTGGTTGCGTTTTTCAATGGGCTTCTCATCTACCTGTCGGCGTTGGGAGCCAATGAGACGCTTTCTCGCGGTCTGGGCGGCGCGCCGACGCCACCCCCCCAGCCCACCCTGGCCGAAACGGCTATGGGCGGCGGCGTAGAGAAACGCAAGTTTTTCAGCAGTTGGTTCTAGTCTTTCACAACATCATCACCGATTCAACGTCGAATCTGCCGGATGGTCACCACGACTGTCCGGCAGTCTTTTTCCCACCTCACTCATTCTTACGAGCGCCATCATGACTACAACATCTGGTTCATCCAACGGACACCCCCGCCATTATCGTTCGGACATCATCAAAAAAGGCGTCGAGCGCGCACCGCACCGCAGTTTGCTGCGGGCCACGGGCGTGAAAGATGAGGATTTCGACAAGCCCTTTATCGCCATCGCCAACTCCTACATCGACATCATCCCCGGCCATGTGCATCTGGATGAATTCGGTCACATGATCAAGGAGGAGGTGCGCAAGGCGGGCGGCGTTCCCTTCATCTTCAACACCATCGGCGTGGATGACGGCATCGCCATGGGCCACGAGGGCATGAAATACAGCCTGCCCAGCCGCGAACTCATCGCCGACAGCGTGGAGACGGTGGTGCAGGCCCATCAGTTCGATGCGCTGATCTGCATCCCCAACTGCGATAAAATCGTGCCCGGCATGATCATGGGCGCGCTGCGCTGCAATATCCCCACCATCTTTATCTCGGGCGGGCCCATGGCCGCGGGCGTCACGCCCGACGGCAAGGTCGTGGACCTGATCTCGGTGTTCGAGGGCGTGGGCGCTTACACCGAGGGCCAGATCGACCAGCAGGAGCTGGACGCGCTGGAGCATTACGGCTGTCCGGGCTGCGGCAGTTGCTCGGGCATGTTCACGGCCAATAGCATGAACTGCCTTTCCGAGGCCCTGGGCATCGCCTTGCCCGGCAACGGCACGGCCCTGGCCTGCACGCCCGAACGCGAAGCGTTGGCCCGCCAGGCCGCCCGCCAGATCATGTTCCTGCTGGAAAATGACATCAAAATCCGCGACATCGTCACCGAGGCGGCCATCGACAACGCCTTCACCCTGGATGTGGCCATGGGCGGCAGCACCAACACCGTGCTCCACACCCTGGCCATCGCCAACGAGGCGGGCATCGACTACGATGTGGCCCGGGTGGATGAGGTCAGTCGCCGCACGCCCAACATCTGCAAAGTCTCGCCCTCCAGCCCCTTCCACATGGAGGATGTGCACCGGGCGGGGGGCATCAGCGCCATTCTCAACGAGCTCAGCCGCAAACCGGACCTGCTGCACACCGACACGCTGACCGTCACCGGCAAGACCCTGGGCGAGAACGTGGCCGACGCCGAGATCAGGGATGAGCGCGTGATCCATCCCCTGGAGAATGCGTATAGCCAGGAGGGCGGGCTGGCCATGCTCTTCGGCAATCTCGCGCCGGAAGGGGGCGTGGTGAAGACCGCGGGCGTGCTGCCGGAGATGATGACACACACCGGCCCCGCCCGCGTCTACGAAAGCCAGGACGAGGCGCTGGCGGGCATCATGGCCCGGGAAGTGCAGCCGGGCGATGTGGTGGTCATTCGCTATGAAGGCCCCAAGGGCGGCCCGGGCATGCAGGAGATGCTCTCGCCCACCAGTTTGATCATGGGCCAGGGCCTGGGCAGCAGCGTGGCCCTCATCACCGACGGGCGTTTCAGCGGCGGCACCCGTGGCGCTTGCGTGGGCCACATCAGTCCCGAGGCGGCCGCGGGCGGGCCCATTGGCCTCATCCAGCCGGGCGATATGATCACGGTGGACATCCCCAACCGCCGGTTGGAGCTGCACGTCTCGGAGGAGGAGCTGGAACGGCGTCGGGCGACCTGGCAACCCCTGCAACGCCCCAACCTGCCCCGCTACCTGCGCCGCTACGCCAAAATGGTCACCAGCGGCAGCCAGGGTGCGGTGCTGGAATGGTGAAAGAATAGTGTTCAGTAAGCAGTATTCAGTAAAACCGTTCGGCAACTGAACACTGTTTACTGTTTACTGTTCACTGTTTACTGTTCACTGCATTTCACGGGCAGATTTCCGTCTTCAGCAGATGCGCCAACAGCGCCTGCGCCCCCTCCTCGATGATGTCCATCACCCGTTCGGCCTGATCCCGGCCGCCGTAGTAGGGATCGGGCACGTCCGGGCCCAGATCGGGCGCCTGGGCCAGAAAAAGGCTGATCTTGTGATGATGCTCGGGGGGAGCCATCCACAGCAGATCGTCGAGATTGGCCCGATCCATGGCGAAGATGTAATCGAAACGCCGGAAATCTTCTGGTTGCACCTGCCGGGAGCGCATGGCGCTCATGTCGATGCCGCGAGCGCGGGCCGCCCGTTGCATGATGCGGCAGGGCGGCTCGCCGACATGATAATCTGACGCGCCCGCGGAATCCACGAACACGTCAGCATCGAGATTGCGAATAGCCAGCAGGTCTTCGAAGAGGGCCTGGGCCGAGGGCGAGCGGCAGATATTGCCCAGGCAGACGAAGAGAACGCCGGGCATTTAGGCGGCCTCCCCCGCGGGCGGCGTGGGCGCGGGCCGGGCGGCCAACTCCTGATCCATCATCAGCAGACCGGGCGGGTAATCCTGCACCATCTTCACCCGGGCCAGCACCTCGGACGCGCTCTTCTCTTCCTCCACCTGCTCGTCGATGTACCATTGCAGCAGGCTCTGGGTGGGATAGTCGCCCTCTTCCACGGCCAGGGTATAGAGATTGTGGATGAGGCTGGTCACCTTCTGCTCGTGGGCCAGCACTTCCTCGAAAACCTCGGTCACGGAGCCGAACTCGGCGGGCGGGGCGTCGATGGCATTGAGGACGACGGGCGCCCCGCGATCGTTCATGTAGTCGAAGAATTTGAGAGCATGGATGACTTCTTCTTCGTACTGCATCCGCATCCAGTGGGCCATGCCGGGCAGGTCCTTGCTTTCGAAATAAGCGGACATGGCGAGATAGAGATAAGCGGAATAGAACTCGGCCGCGATTTGATCATTGATTGCATTTTGGAGACGTTCCGTAAACATGCGTTTTCACTCCTTTTGTGAATGTGATATTTGCTTATTCGGCTACCATCATTTTAGTTCATTCTTCCTAATTATTCAACGCCAAAACCGCTCTCAGGGTAAGAGATTGATAAGAAAGACGCTTTGCGTTTGGGCGCATGCCAGGATTAGGTGAGCGCGGTCGCCTCGCCTATAATTAACAGCTAACAATGAACATCGGATCGCCTGAAAAAAGCTTTGTCTCACGCAAAGTCACAAGGACGCAAAGGAAAATATCAGGGTTTCGCCAAGAAAGTTTAGCTGAAACCCCACCATTTTCGCTGTTTCCTAAACTGTCGTTGCTGATTCCGACCTTTTTTCAGTGGAGCCAACATCGAACGATGAACTGTGAACAGATAACATGATTATCGGCATCGACGCTTCTCGGGCCCTGACCGCCCGCCGCACCGGCACCGAACGTTACAGCCTGGAGCTCATCAACGCCCTATTGGATTTACACAGC
>JALSPL010000526.1 GCA_026985975.1 Anaerolineae bacterium
AACCTACAATCTGCGCCCCCGCATCCAGACCATCGAGGCCGCCGAGACCCCAAACTGCCTGAGGATGCTGCTGCAGGCGGGATCGCAGGGCAACGCCCGCATCAACGAGGTCATCGCCGCCATGGGGCTGGCGGACCGCGCCCACGCCATCCTCCGCAAGCGCCTGATTCTGGAAGAATAACGCCCGTCCTATTTTGACATTTTCGCGGGCCTCGTTTTATAATTACATGTTGTGGGCTTTCGGGCCCACTTTTTCTACGCCAATCAAAGAAAATAGCAATCCAAATAAATCCCTCACGTCGTTACGGCTCCCCAAGTCCCGCTTTGCAGGCGCCGTACGGAAAGGAAACAGTTTATGTACGCAGTGATCAAAACCGGCGGCAAACAATATCGCGTCGAAGAAAACGAAATCATCAACGTCGAACTTCTGAAAAACGTCTCCGAAGGAGACCAGGTCACTTTCGATGAGGTGCTCCTGGTAGCCGATGATGACGCCGTCAAAGTGGGGCGGCCCGTGGTGGAAAGCGCTACGGTGACAGCCACTTCCCTGGGCGTGGCCAAAGGCCCGAAAGTCATCATCTTCAAGCACAGCGGCCGCACCACCATGCGCCGCAAGACCGGTCATCGCCAGAAGTACACCCAACTCCGCATTGACAGCATCACGGCCTGACGTGACCTGCATCTTCCATTCAGACAAAATAACGATAAGGAGCGAAAAACATGGCTCATAAGAAAGGTGGCGGTTCCAGCAGGAACGGTCGAGACAGCAAAGCAAAACGCCTGGGCGTCAAGCGCTATGATGGGCAATTTGTCAATGCCGGCACGATTATTATCCGGCAGCGCGGCACCCGCATCGATGCGGGCGAGAATGTAGGCGTGGGCAGAGATCACACGCTCTTTGCCACCGCTGACGGTTTCGTCAAATTCGAACACAAAACCCGCGACAAGAAACGCGTCAGCGTCTATCCCGAGCGCGTCGTCTGAGCAAACCCCGAGGTAATTGAGAAATGAAACAGGGCATTCATCCCACCTATTACGAAGACGCCGTGGTCATCTGCTCATGCGGCAACACCTGGACCACCGGCTCCACCAAGAAAGAAATCCACACCGACGTCTGCTCGGCTTGTCACCCCTTCTTCACCGGCGAGCAGCGCATCGTTGATACGGCCGGTCAGGTCGAGCGCTTCATGCGCCGCCTGCGCACCAAAGATGAGATTCGCGCCCAGGCCCGCATCAAGGCCGAGGCCCGCAAGCTGGCCGAAGAGGCCGCCCGCAAGGCCAAGGCCCGGGGCGAAGACGCCGAGGCCGCCTACGACGAGGCCTACAAGCAGGCTATGGCCAAAGTCAACTGACGCCAGAGACCATGATCACCCAAGGCAGGAGCTGTTTACCAGTTTCTGCCTTTTTCTTTGCGAAAAACGGACCTAACAGGAAAAAATCTCATGCCAGACAGACATCTCCGCCCCAGCAGCGGCTGGGTTGAAGTCATCTGCGGCTCCATGTTCAGCGGCAAGACCGAGGAACTGCTGCGCAGGCTGCGCCGGGCCGCCATCGCCCGCCAGAAGGTGCAGCTTTTCAAGCCCGCCATCGACAACCGTTACGGCGTCACCACCGTCGCCTCGCACGATGGGGCCAAATGGGAGGGTGAGGTCATCAATCACGCCGCCGAGATCATGGAGAAACTGGAGCCCGACACCATCATTGTGGCCATCGATGAAGTGCAATTCTTCGACGATGAGATCGTAGATGTATGTGACCAACTGGCCCTGAAGGGCAAAAGAGTCATCGTGGCCGGGCTGGACACGGACTTTCGCGGCGAACCATTCGGGCCCATGCCGGCGCTGATGGCCAAGGCCGAAAGCGTGCGCAAGCTGCATGCCATCTGCATGGTCTGCGGCGGCGAGGCCAGCCGCACCCAACGCCTTATCGACGGCGAAGCGGCGTTTTACGAAGATCCGGTCGTGCTCATCGGCGCAGCCGAATCTTACGAGGCCCGCTGCCGGGGCTGCCACCAAGTCCCCCACCGTCAGGAATCAACCACATGAGCGAGAACCGCAAAACTGCTGAGGCCCAAAAGCGCCAGGAAGGACGTCTGCCGCCGGGGCAATCTCTCACCACGCGCTTTCCGGTGCTGCATTATGGCCAGGTGCAGCGCATGTCGCCCGCCAACTGGGATTTCAGCATCTGGGGCGAAGTTGCGGAACCGGTGAGCTGGACCTGGCAGGCGTTTCGCCAGCTCCCCCGCAGCCGGGTGACGCTGGATGTGCATTGCGTCACCCGCTGGAGTCAGTTCGACACCGAATGGGAGGGCGTTTCGGTGCGCACATTGATCGATGAAGGCCTGATTCAACTCAAACCGACCGCCCGTTATGTCATCCAACACGCCGAGGGCGGCTACACTGCCAACCTGCCCCTGGAAGTCGTCATGCAGGAGAACTTTCTGCTGGCCACCCACTACAACGGCCAGCCGCTGACGCCCGAGCACGGCTATCCTCTGCGGGCGGTCATCGGCGCCATCCCGGGCCGATCTGATCTAAAAACGCCCTATTTCTGGAAAGGGGCCAAATGGCTGCGGGCGCTGGAGTTCTCGGCAGTGGACAAGCCCGGATTCTGGGAGCGGGCCGGGTATCACAACGACGCGGATGTGTGGGAGGAACAGCGCACGGTTGGGGGATGGTAGCTGTTTCATAGATAGAATGAAAAATTAAGAATGAAGAATGATGAATTAAAAATGAACGCAGAAAAGGCGAAAAAAGCCGATTAGCGCAGATAAAAATCAGAAAAATACAAGAACGCTCCGAAGCGGATCTGCAATCCGCCGGAGGTGGCAGGCGCCCAACCCGCCGGATAATAAATTCGGCCCGGAGCAAATCATCGTCTTCCGTCCATCGTCCATCGTCATCTTCATTCTTGTTGGCGAACAGTCGCTCATGGCGTCTGCACTTATGAAAGCGCGTCCAGCAGCGCCTGCAAGTCGGGCGGGAGAATGCAGGGCGGCTTGCGCCAGCCGTAGCTTTTATGCTACACTGCAACTATGGACGCCCCCCTCTACACGATTGAAGAATACGTCACGGCTGAGGGTAAAATTCCGTTCCGAGAATGGCTTCATGCCTTACGGGATGTTCGCTCACGGGCCAAAGTGCGCGTCCGTCTGAATCGCGTCCGTCTGGGTAATTTTGGCGATGTCAAATCAGTCGGAGGCGGTGTACACGAGTTGCGTATTCCTCATGGCCCTGGCTACCGAGTGTATTTTGCGCATTCCGGTCAACGCATCGTGCTCCTACTTTGCGGAGGCGATAAATCTTCGCAAAAACGCGATATCGCAAGAGCAAAAATCTACCTGGCGGATTATAAACGGAGGTCAAAATGAATAAAGCATCGACAAATTATGAAGAAGGTTTGCTTGCAGATCTGAGAGACCCCGAAGAGGCGGCGGCCTATCTGAATGCTGCGCTGGAAGAGGGCTCGCAAGAGCTTTTCCTTCTGGCGCTCCGGGATGTAGCCAATGCCCGAGGCATCACGCAACTCGCCCGGGAAACATCATTGAACCGAGAAAATCTGTATCGTATGCTTTCAGAAAAAGGCAATCCACAACTATTCAGCCTGACCGCTTTGCTTGACGTCCTGGGGCTGAGACTCGCTATCGAATCCAAACGCGCCGCGTAGCGTTGGATCGACTGAAAAAAGATTGATCTCACGCAAAGCTGCCAAGGCGCAAAGGGAAATATCATGGTTTCGCCAAGGAAAAGTGGCTGAAACCACACCATTTTCGCTGTCTCCACTATCATCGCTGCTGATCGCGACCTTTTTTCAGGGGAGCCAACATTGGCCTGGAGCTCAACCACGTCATGCGTAAAACGTAAAACGTGAAGATATTACGCATTACGCATTACGTTTTACGGACTTGGCTGTCCGCCAGATTAGCTTACTCATCTTCATTCTTGTTGGCGAACAGTCGCTCATGGCGTCTGCACTTACGAAAGCGCGTCCAGCAGCGCTTGCAGTTCGGGCGGCAAGGGGCTGAGCAGCTCGACGATGGCTTCATCGGCCGGGCGGGCGAAGCGGATGCGATGGGCGTGCAGAAAATGACGCCCGAGTTTGTACGCGTCCCGCCGACCATACACGGTATCTCCCACCACGGGATGCCCGATGGATGCGAAATGCACGCGGATCTGATGCGTGCGCCCGGTGAGGGGATGGGCTGCGGCCAGGGTGTTGACATCGTAGTAGGCGAGCGTCTCATATTCGGTCTGCGCTACGCGCCCCCTGTGCGCAGGCACGATGGCCATGCGCTTGCGATGCCGCTGGTGACGCCCGATGGGGGCATCGATGAGACCCTGCTCGGGCGAGAGATGCCCGTGCACCAACGCCAGATAGGTCTTGACGATGGTGCGGTCTTTGAATTGCGCTTGCAGATGCCGGTGCGCCCGCGCATTTTTTGCCACCAAAATAATGCCCGAGGTGTCCTTGTCCAACCGGTGCACGATGCCGGGCCGCCCGCGCTCGCCCACGCCCTCGATGTCGGGGAAATGCCAGAGGAGGGAGTTGACCAGGGTGCCGCTGCTGTGTCCGGCGGCGGGATGCACCACCATGCCCGCAGGCTTGTCGATGGCGATGACATCCTCATCCTCGTACAGAATGACCAGGGGGATGTCTTCGGGCTGGAGTTGGGTGGGGGCGGGTTCCGGGATGGTGAGCGTGACCACATCGCCCGGTTTCAGGGCCATGCCGGGCCTGGCGGGACGATCATTGACCTGCGCCAGCCCCTGCTTGACCCAGCGCTGCACCTCGGCCCGGGAGTGCTCGGCCAGCAGGGCGGTAAGATAGCGGTCCAGCCGTGGCTGCTCAGACTCGACAACGAAACGCTGTTCCATCAAACGCGAGCCGGGAAATAGGGAATCTGGCGGGGATAGGTTTCGGTGAACAGAGGGGAGGAGATGATGAAATCGGCCGAGGTGCGGTTGGTGGCGACCAGGATATTCCACACCTGCGCCAGGCGCAACAATGCTTTCACGTCCGGATCATGGGGCTGGGGTTCCAGCGGATCCCAGAAAAATGCCAGGAAATCAATGAGTCCCTCCACGATCTTGGCCCCGATCTGCTGATCGCCCCCCACCGGGCCGCTGTGAAAACGGGTGACGGGCAAATTCAGCTCCCGCTCCAACAACAAGCCGGTGGTGCCGGTGGCGTAGAGATGATGTTGGGCCAGAGTGCCGCGATTGAACTGCGCCCAGGCCAGCAGATCATCCTTCATATTGTCGTGGGCCACCAGGGCAATGTGCTTGACCGGGGGCAGCGGTTTTTCGATAAATTCGGTCTTTTGCGTTGTTGGTTTCATGGTAATGCTCCTTGCAAACAAAAACGCCGGAGAGACTCGCGGCGTTGAGAAAATCGAGACAATCCATCGTAATGAGTCAGGAGATGTGTTGGGTCTCGCCCTCACGCTGCTGACTCTGCATCCGCCGCTCATCCAGGAAAAAGTACAGGATCAACAGGCCCGTGCCCACAACGATTGATGAATCAGCCAGATTGAACATGGGAAAGACCCAGGCGTCCGAAGCCTGCACTTTGATGAAATCGACCACCGAGCCATAAGCCAGGCGATCCCACAGATTTCCGGCGGCCCCGCCCAACATCAGGCCCAAACTGACGGACATGAGCAGCGATTGAGCGCTGCTACGAAAGCTGTAAACGGCAATAGCCACGACGGCGATGCCGGCAATGAGGGTAAAGATGAAACTGCCGCCCTGAAACAGCCCGAAGGCGACGCCGGTGTTGGCGCTGTGCAGAAAGCTGAAATAAGGGTACAACGCCGAGATGGGCGCAATTTCATTGTAAAGCGGGATGGTCTTCAGCACCCACAACTTACTGAGACGATCCACCAACACGACCAGGGCGGCGACGAAGAGGGTGATCAGGGCGAATTTGGTCTGTTTATTCATCAAATAATCCCGGGCTAGATCTCACCCTGCTCCAGGGCCCGCGGGCCGAGACTGCGCCCGCCCATGGTCTCCCGCTGGCGCTGGCAGTGCAGACAAAAGCGGGCGTCGGGCAGGGCCTTCAGTCGGGCGAAGTCGATGGGCTTGCCGCAATTTTCACAATAGCCGTAGGAGCCGTTATCGAACTTGGCCAACGCCCGCTGCACGCGGTCGAGGCGATGCTGCAACTGTTTTAGCAGCGCCTGATTACTGGCCTGATCATAGGCGGCGGTCGCATTTTCGGCCATGTGGTTGCTTGATGCGATTCGGCGATATTTGATGCTTGAAAGATGGTCGATATCGCCTTGTAATCGGGCCTGTTCTTCCTCGAGCAGCCTTTTCAATCTGGCGTCATCGCGTGTCATGTTCTTTACCTGAACAAATCATAGGGATATGCTGTGTCATTTCACAGCGCTTCATTTTAGCCCGAACGCCCTCTTTTTTGCAAGCCATCGTCAAAAGGCGGGGCGAAAACCCGCTACGCGGGGCAATGAAAGGAATTATCAACAATAAATGATTAGGGTGCGTCCTAAACGAGTTGGAGGCGTTCTTGCGTCTTTGTCCGACATTATAAGTGCAGTAATCAGTAAGCAGTAAGCAGTAAGCAGTTCATAGTGTTCAGTAGCGGCGATACGTCGCATTTGAGTAAGGCGCTTTAGCGTCTTTCAGCTATGAGCCTGGGCCTATCAGCCCCAGGCGGTGGCGGCAGACGTTAACCTCCAACTGAAATAGGACGCACCCAAATGATTAACGCGCCGATGCAGATCAGGCGATGAAGAAATAGCGGGCCAGGGAAAGCAAGGCCACGGCCCATACGTACCAGGCGAAAACATAAAGGGTGTGGTTTTGCAGATAGCGAAGCAGGTAGCGGATGGCCAAAAATCCCGAGATGAAGGCGGTCAAAAATCCCACCGCCAGGGG
>JALSPL010000527.1 GCA_026985975.1 Anaerolineae bacterium
CAAAGGGATTGATATTACCTCCGTCGAAAGTGGTCGCACTGGCGGCACCAATGTTTCCCGGGCGCTGGGTTGGCGCTATGGCTTGTTGGTGGGGGCGTTGGATATCCTGAAGGGCGCTGTGGCGGTGTTATTGGTCCGTTACATTTTTGGCAATGATCCCGCTGTTTACGCAGCCATGGGCGGCGCTTTTGCTGTAATTGGTCATAATTGGTCCGTTTTCCTTCGTTTTCGCGGCGGAGCGGGCGGCGCCACGGCCGCAGGGGCGTTGCTGGCCCTCAATCCTCTGGCAGGACTCATTTTGGTTCCCACTTTTATTTTCATCCTCTTTGTAGTGCGCTATGCATCGGTAGCCACCATGTCCATCGGCCTGGGCAGTTTAGTGATCCTGACTTTGTTTTATCTGGTGGGATGGCATACGCCCGCGGGCCAGATTTTGTTCGGTCTGCTGGCTTCTATCGCCATCATCTGGGCGCTGCGACCCAATATCAAACGTCTGATTCAAGGTAACGAGCGGCGGATTACCTTCGGACGCTCTTGATTTTCCGGGCGTCATTTTATGCGGATACTCGTCATTGGCGGTGGCGCCATCGGCAGTTTTCTCGCCGCCCGATTGACTGAACTTGGCGTTTCGGTCGTTCTGGCGGCGAGACCGCGTACGGTGGAGGCCGCCCACCGACAGAACGGCCTGCGGCTTACCGAATACAGCGGGGAGGAAAAGTTGCTAGCGGTGACGGTTCACCCTTCGGTGGCTGCGGCATTCGGGAAGCGCGATGATTTTGATCTAATCATTCTGGCCGTAAAATCCTATCACACCGAAACCGCCGGCCGGGAAGTTCTGGAGGCTGGGGGCGCTGGCGTCCCCTTGCTGACGATTCAAAATGGCGTAGGTAATGAAGAAGCGCTGGCCGGGATTTTGCCTGCGTCGCCTATCCTGGCGGGCGTGTTGACCACCCCCGTGGAGGTGCTGGGCCCGGCCGCCGTCAAAATCTCCCGCCCATCCTTCAAATTCGGTCTGGCTGTGGGCCCTGGCGCCAGCGATGTCGTTCCCGTGGCGGCGCTGCTCACCAATGCCGGTTTCAGTGTGACTGCTTATGAGGATTACCGCTCGCTGAAATGGTCGAAGCTGTTGATGAACATGCTGGCCAATGCCCAATCGGCCATCCTGGGCTACGCCCCCGCCCAAATCTTCGCCGATCCCCGCTTGGGGAATCTGGAGTTGCGGGCCTGGCGCGAGGCGCTGGCCGTGATGCGGGCGCTGGGCGTCAAGCCGGTGGCGGTGGGCGGCTACCCCATTCCCCTGGCCGCGCGGTTGGTGCAAACGCTGCCCCTGGGCCTGATGCGTCCCATCTTCGCCCGCTTCATCGTGGGCGGGCGAGGGGAGAAAATGCCCTCCCTCTACTACGATCTGCACCCCCGGCGCCGATCTCATTCCGAGATCGACTGGCTGAATGGCGCTGTGGCCCGAGAGGGGGAGCGTTTGGGCGTTGCCACGCCGGTCAACGCCGCCTTTGCGCACATTATGCGGGCGCTGGTGCGCGGGCGCGAGGAGCCCGCGGCCTGGGCGGGCCAGCCCGAGAAGCTGTTGGCGGCTGCGGCGTCTTCTGGTACACTGTGATGACCCGAGAGCCCAGGATGCCTGCATGTTAGAAAAACGATTTGATATTCCATTCATCGCCCAGTTGGCGTTAAAAGAAAAACAGATTCAACAAAATTACCGCCCCATCATTGCGGTGCATAAATGGTTTGCCCGCCGACCTGGTACGCTGTTTCGAGGATTATTGCTATCGGAATTTGGAGATGGGGAACTTGCCCATCTGTTTTACCGGGCCAATTATTTCCCAGACGTCAGGATTGCAGATCCGTTCATGGGCGGCGGCACGCCTATTCTGGAAGCCAATCGGGTGGGGTGCGATGTCATCGGGTTCGACATCAACCCCATGGCGTACTGGATTGTACGACAAGAAATTGAATACCTTGATCTGGAGGCCTATCAGGATGGAGCTCAAGCGCTTCGCTCTTATCTGGAGAATGAAGTCGGGCATCTCTATCGCACTCGGTGCCTGCACTGTGGCAATGAAAATGCTCATGTGAAATACTTCCTTTGGGTCAAAACCCAAACGTGCAGCCATTGTGGCCAGCCCATCGATCTGTTCCCCGGCTATTTGCTCGCCCGGAACAATCGTCATCCCAAGAATGTGCTGGTTTGTCATCGGTGTGGGGAGTTAGCCGAAGTCGAAGACTTGAAGCATCCCGGCATCTGCCCCCACTGTGGGGTCGAATTGAAGGTGATGGGGACAGCCAAACGCGGCAAGGTGGTTTGTCCGACCTGTAACGCCGTAAATTCCTATCCCCAACCCCTGGATGGGCCGCCGCAGCATAGACTTTATGCTATGGAGTATTATTGCCCGGATTGTAAAGCCTCCCACAAGGGAAGGTTTTTCAAAAAAGCAGATGCACATGATTTGAGTAATGTCCGGGAGACAATTGAGCGTTGGAAGCAGCTCGAACCTGTTTTCGTGCCAATGGACGGCATTCCCAGTGGCGATGAGACCAACCGACTACATCGTTGGGGATATCGATATTATTCCGAGATGTTCAATCCCCGGCAATTGTTGGGATTGGAGCTCGCCGCCCGATTTATCTCTGATGTGCAAGATGATCGTGTGCGTCATGCCCTGGCGACGAATTTTTCCGATCTGATCCGTTATCAAAATATGCTTTGTCGTTATGATCCGGCATCTTTGAAATCTCTTGACATTTTCTCCGTCCATGGTTTTCCTGTGGGGCTTATTCAGGCTGAGTCCAACATGCTGGGCATTTACGATCCCACAAGCCAGAAGGTGGTGGGCAGCGGCGGCTGGGCCAACATTATCGAAAAATATCACAAAGCCAAGTCCTATTGCCATCAACCTTTTGAAATTCGGCATGATGGCAAAAAGAAAAAGGTCGTTTTCATTTCTGATGAGTGGATTGGCGACATCAATGAGCAGGGAGAAAAGAAAAATGTCGATCTGCACTGTGAAGATGCCGCAACTGCTCAACTGGAAACGAATAGCTTGGATGGCGTTTTTACAGACCCGCCTTATTTCGGCAATGTCCAATATGCCGAACTCATGGACTTTTTGTATGTCTGGCTGCGTCAGTTGTTGAAAGATGAGGATAACGCCTTCCTGTCGCCATCCACCAGAAACAGCGATGAGCTGACGGCCAACGCAGACATGGGCCGGGGCATCGAGCATTTTACTGATGGGTTATCGCGGGTTTTTCAGGCGATGACCCGAGCGCTGAAGCCGGGCGCCCCTTTTGTCTTCACCTATCATCACAATGATTTGGACGCCTATTTGCCTATTGCCGTCGCCATTCTCGACGCCGGTCTGACCTGCACGGCGACCTTGCCATCTCCTGCCGAAATGGGAGCCTCCATTCACATCAGCGGCACAAAATCATCGATTGTGGACACTGTTTTCGTTTGTCGCACCACCGGCGTTATTCCCAGACAAACGCTGGTCGACACCCCCCGGGCTGTCGCCAGACTTATTCTGCAAAACATGGATGATCTGGAATCGGGCGGCGTTCGGGTTACAGAGGGAGACGCCCGTTGCCTGGCATTAGGCCACCTGATCCGACTGGCGATTTGGGCGCACAGAGACGGTTGGGATAGGTCCGAAAGCGTCCAGCGCAAACTCCTGATCTTGCGTGATTGGTTGCGGCGTTTCGGCGATTGGAAAACTATCCGCCCCTACATTTTCGCTACCGATGATGAGACGGACGAACAGCTTTCGTTTGCCTTTGCGGAACCTGCTCCCAGATATGGAGTATCGGATGATGAAATATCCTTTTGAAGCCCCGCTTGAAGAAATTCTGAATGATCCCGAACCATTCGTGGATGCGATTTTCGCTTCGTTGGAGTCTGATTTCTTGATTCTGCCCAAGGGGAAAGGGTTTGTCGAGTACGCCATTTTTGAGAATGGTTATGAATTGTTGAAATCCGTCACCCATAATTTTGCTGTATTCTCGCCTGAGCACATTTATGAGGTTGCGGTTCAAAATCCCGTCATTTTGATTGTTATCCGAACGATGTTGGGGTTCACCCCTCCCGAATGGGCTTATTTGGCCAGTCATCGCACCCCAATTTCAGTATCCCAAAATTACGCTCGTTCACTGGATCGAAAGATCAGAATGTCGCCAGAAACGCCGCTTCACCTCAATAAGACCTCGGAGCAGCGGCTCAAGGCTTTGGTTCAAACAGCTTGCCAGCTTTTGGAAGAGGGCGCTCCTGACATACCATCGGAGCAGATCCATCGCTTGGACAAAGTGGATACGAAGACAGGGATTGACGGCATTCGTCATGTAGCGAATATGGGCGTCCCGTACGCCATGTTATTGTACGAGCGGCTGTTGGGACGGCCATTTGCCGGCCACAGGGATTCAGTCAGTGAACTCATCGGCGATCGTCTGGAATTGGAAATTGAACATCTGCTGAGTCGCTCAGGCGTCAGTTTTCGCAAAACGAAACGAGCTGAGCGCATGACGGGCTTTGATCAGGCCCCCGACTTCATAATCCCCAGCGAATTCAATCCCCACGTAGTAATTGAGGCCAAGATAACGGAGGATGATGGCACGGCGCGGGATAAGGTCACTCGCATTCAACATCTGGCTGAGATCAGTGCATCGAGCAATCCCCAATTTGAAGTGATTGCTTGCATTGGAGGCCGCGGCTTTGGCGTTCGTCGGGAGGATATGAAGAAGTTGCTGATAGCGACGCAGGGAAAAGTTTTCACCATGAGCACCCTGGATCGCATGATAGAGAATACAAAATTAAAGAAGTTCGCATCTATGTAACGGAGGGCCGTTTATGCCCGTCAACGCCGCCCAATTTTCGCAAAAAGACCTGAACCTGCGCCGTCGCGCGGCCACAGTCTCCATCGCTGTGGGGATCACCTTACTGCTTGTCAAGTTCGGGGCCTACTTCCTCACCGGCTCGGCCGCGGTGCTCTCAGACGCGCTGGAAAGCATCATCAATGTGGTGGCCAGCAGCTTCGCCTTCCTCAGCATCCTCATCAGCGCCCGCCCGCCCGACAAAACCCATCCCTACGGCCATGGCAAGATCGAATTCTTCTCTGCCGGCTTCGAGGGCGCACTCATCGTGGTGGCCGCATTCGCCATCATCTGGACGGCCGTTCCGGCGCTGTTGAATCCGCCCGAATTACCCCGGCTTGATTTCGCACTGTTGTTGCTGATTGTGGGCGGAGTGGTCAATTGGTTGTTGGGAGTCTACCTCATCCGCTCGGGCCAGAAAGCCAATTCCGCCTCATTGGTCGCCGACGGCAGACATGTGCAAACCGACGCCTTCACCAGCGCCGGCGTTATCGTCGGGCTGCTGCTGGTAAAACTTACGGGCTGGCACTGGTTGGATCCGGTGGTGGCCATCCTGGTGGCGTTCAATATCCTGTGGGCGGGCTATCATCTGCTGAACGAGGCCGTGGGCGGACTCATGGACAAGGCCGATCCCAAATTCCTGACGCAAGTGACGGACACTCTGCAACGCCTGCGCCGCCCCGAATGGATTGCGCCGCATCATCTGCGCTCGTGGCGCAGCGGCGCGGTGCGCTATCTTGATTTTCATCTGGTGCTGCCCTGCTATTGGCCCCTCTATCGGGTGCATCAAACCCACAAGGAGATAGAGACGGCATTGTTGGAGAATCTTGACACGCCGGGCCAGGTCATCATTCACTTCGATCCCTGCTCGTCCGATTACTGTCCCATCTGTGCGGTGCAAAATTGTCCTATCCGCCAGTCAGCCCCTCGCGAACAGGGCGTGTGGACAGAAGATCGACTCATCGCCGGCCCGCCCTTTCCCTCTCGCTCGATCAACGAGCTGGCGAATTGGCGACAGGGGCCGGGATGCGCTGGAACAGAAGAACAAAATGATGGCGTTCGTCGATAAGGATACGGTGATGTGGGGGCGTCCTGTAATTTGCTTTATTGGTAGCGACGGATGACGCCGATGACTTTGCCTCGCACTCGCACCTGCTCGGGCGAGACGATGATGGGCTGGTAAGCGGGATCGGGATTGGCGGGCCGCAATTCGATTTTATCACCCAGGTTGTAAAAGTATTTCAGCGTTGCGCCAGACTCGTTGCTTTCATCCATGATTTCCACTACGGCCATCTCTTTGGTCTCCACCTGCGGCTGACTGCGCACCAGGATAATATCGCCATCATCCACCAGGGCGTCAACCATGGACTGCCCTTTCACTCTCAGAGCAAAAACATCACCTGCGCCAGGCAGCATATCGGCGGGCACGGCCACATACTCCAGCACATTGGCTGTGTCTTCCGGCACGGGAATGGGGCTGCCGGCGGCAATGGTCCCATAGAAAGGCACAGTGCGCACGCGTCGCCCGAATTGGGCGTCGGTCAGACGCAATCCCCTGGAAACTTCACGATTGCGGATGAGATAGCCTTTCCGTTCAAGTTGGTCCAGGTTATAGTTCACCACCGAGGTGGATGAAATGCCCACTGCCGCACCGATTTCACGGATGGTGGGCGGGTAATCATGCTCTTCGATGAATTTGCGGATGAACTCCAACATCGCCTTTTGGCGAGGGCGTAATTCTTTGGATGCGCGTCGGGCCATGAGTCATGCTCCTTGATGGTGGAAAGCTTCAGAACATTTTTTCTGACTTCAGTATAACTGAACGCATGTTCGCTGTCAAGATGTTTTTCAACGTTTTTTCCGATTTCATCGTTTTTTCTCCAACTTCGGAACCAAACTCATAAAATTTGCGTTTTGGGAATGATGCATGCACCTTTCCGCCTCCTCGTTGTTGCTACGCAATCACCC
>JALSPL010000528.1 GCA_026985975.1 Anaerolineae bacterium
CTGCATCATTTGCAACAAAACCGCCCGCTCCACCGGGCTGAGGGTGTTGAAATCGCCGCCGATGATGACATTGCGGGCGTCTGCGGGGATGTCATCCAGCAGGGCCTGCACCTGATCCTGACGCTGATCGGGCGACATGAGTGCGGTTTCGGTGTGGACGCTGTAGACCAGGATGGGACCGTCGGGCGTTTGCACCCGGGCCCGCACCGCAATGCGAATCTGCCCGTTGCGCGGGCTGGCGTGCGGGAGGATGATCTTGGCGTCATCGCTCAGAGGCCAGGGGCTGAGAATGGCCTCGCCGAAATCGCGCCCGGTCTTGGGATGCACCGACGCCGGGTAATAGACATAATGCCATCTCATGGCCCGGGCGATAGCATCCACGCCCTCAGCATCCATCTCCTGCAACATGATGATGTCCGCCCATTCCATGGCCGCCTGATTTTCTCGAAAGGCCTGGATGACTTCATCGATGTTCTGCGAAAACTTGATATTCCAGGTGATCGTCCTGGGCCCGCCGCCATATGATCGTCCGATACTGCTGTAGTTGCCTGCATAGCGCGGCCCGTCGGGGGATAGATAATTGGGCGTGCTCGAACAAGCAACCAGGCCGCCTCCTGCGATAAGAAGCAAGAAGGCGAAAACCAGGATCATTTTACGGATCGACATCATTGACTCCGGCGCATAAAAAAGCCCGACGAGAGATCTCGCCGGGCCTCATTATTGACTTGAGCAAAGCTCTGGGAGGAGTTAATCACACACACTATCTCCGCCCGGCGATCTTGCGTTTAGCGATCGCCTTCGGCGATTTCGAGGGTGCGACGGATGATGTCATCTTCCTCGTCATCTTCATACCATGATTTCTTCCTGCGCTTCTTTTCTTTGCGCTTGCCCTTGCCTTTCTTTTCCTGCGCCTTCATCATCGCCATCTCGAAGGGAGAAAGCACTTCTTCCTCTTCCTCTTCCGGCATTTCGATCTCTTCTTCCGGCTCCTGGCGTTTCGATCTCTGCGGATGCTGGGCTTCCGGCTCGGGCAGCAAATTCTTCATCGAGAGATCGATCTGGCCGCGACGGCGGTTGATCTTGATGACCTCGACCTGAACTTCCTGACCTTCCTGCACCACATCACTGGGCTGATTGACATAACCGTGAGCCATTTCCTTGACATGCACCATGCCCTCATAACCGATGCCGATGTCTACAAAGGCGCCATAGTTGGTGACGCGAGTCACCGTGCCCGTCAGCGCCTCTCCCACTTCCAGATCGCGAATGGTGCGGGTGCCGGGGGCCAACAGGGTGAGGCTGATGCGGTTGTGTTCTTTATCCAGCACCTTGATCCAGGCTGTGATCTCATCCCCGACGCTCAACACATCTTTTGGGGTTTTCACCCGGCGCTGACTCATTTCAGAGACATGCACCAGGGCATCGGTGCCCACGCCGATATCGACGAAGGCTCCGAAATCGGTGAGACGTTTCACCCGACCCTGCACCTGCTGCCCAACGGCGAGTTTGCGCACGATGCGCTTTTTGGGCAGCACTTTGATTTTTGGATCTTTTTTCTGCTCTTTTTGAGTGTTGTTTTTTTGTTCGGACACGTGATTAACTCCTTCGATAGTTTCCTTATCATATTTGACCCGCCGGAACCTCATGATCGCACAATTATTTGCACGCGCAAGGTCATACAGCGAGTGATTGGCAAGCACTAATCCTATAACTTTTACCCCTGTTCTGTCAAACCTCGCCATGCCGGTGATGCAGTCTTTTATGAATATCAGCTCTGCATCTTTCAGCGCAACGCGAGGGCGGTTGACAATGGCCTGTGCGAAATTTGTCTGCGCCTGAAGCAGATGTTATAATGCCATGCTGATTTCTTCAGGAGGAAATAACCTTGGCAACCTTTTTACTTATCGCACAGATTATTCTCGGCATTGCACTCACAGTGCTCATTGTTTTCCAGACGCAGAACAGCGGCGCTGGCAGCGTTTTTGGCAGCGATACAACCGTTTATCGCACGCGACGCGGTTTGGAAAAGACGTTGTATCAGGCGACGATTGTCCTCAGCATCATTTTTGTGCTGTTGACGATGGTTACTGTGCGCGTCATTGGCTAAATCCGTTCCCTGGTCCCATACAATTGAGTCGTCATGTACGTTGGCAGGCAATTCTGGCCTTTTTGGGCCTTTTGTTAGTTGTTGCTCTGCTCAGCTACGCAACTTATACCTATACGGCCCAGGAAGTCCCTGCCCGCGGGGGCGTCTACATCGAGGGGGTGGCGGGCAATCCGCAATACATCAACCCGATCCTTTGTCAATACAATGAAGTGGATCGGGATTTTTGCGCGCTTATCTTCAATGGATTGTTGAAGCTGGACGAGAATGGGGCGTGGCAACCCGATCTGGCGGAGAAATGGGAGGTGGGGCCCGATAGCGATGTTTATACTTTTACCCTGCGCAGCGACATTCGCTGGCATGACGGTTTGCGCATCACGGCTGATGACGTTATTTTCACCGTTCAACTCTTGCAGGATCCAGATCTGCCCGTTTTGCCCGATCTGGCCAATCTCTGGCGTTCGGTGATTGCAGACAAGGTTGATGAGCGCACGGTGGTTTTTCGGCTTTCGCAGCCTTATGCCGCTTTTCCTGATTATGTGACCATCCGCTGGTTTGGCGTGATCCCCAAACATTATTGGGAGCGCTACGCCCCGGCCGATATTCCCAACGCTCAGCTCAACACCCAGCCCATCGGCAGCGGGCGCTTCAAGCTGGTTGAGATCGATAGTCAGCACGCCCGTCTGGAGCCTGTGTTGTCTCAATTCGATGAGCCGCCTTATCTGGATGCGCTGGAATTTCGATTCTTCCCCGATTATCCCAGCATTTTGGCCGCGGCCGAGGCGGGCGAGGTGCATGGCGTTAGCCGCATCCTGCCCGAATATCAGAAACAGGCGGAAGCAATCCCGGATTTGCGGCTTTTCACCTCGCCCATGCCCGGCTACGCCATGGTTCTGTTCAACTTCGATTCGGCCAAAGCGCCTTTTCTGGCCGAGCAGTCGGTGCGCCAGGCTCTGGCCTACGGTTTGGATCGAGACAAACTGCTGTCGGAGATCATTCCCGGCGTGGGCTTGAAAGCCGATAGCCCCATTCTGCCCAACACCTGGGCCTATAATCCCGACATCCCCAAATATCCTTATGATCCCGATAAAGCCATGGCGCTGCTGGAGGAAGCAGGCTGGAAAGATGTCAACAACGATGGCGTGCGGGAAAAAGATGGCCAGGAGCTCGCATTTACGATTCTGAGCGACGACGCCCCCCATTCCATCGCCGTCAGTCAGGCCATGGCGCAGGATTGGGCCCGTATTGGCGTGCGGGTGACGCCTCAGCCCATTTCCTTTACCGGCATGGTCACTGATTTTCTGGCCCCTCGCAATTTCGACGCCGCCCTGGTTTCGGTGGAGCTCATCGGCGATCCGGATCCCTATTCTCAGTGGCATTCCTCACAGATCAGTCCGCAGGGGCAGAATTTTGGCGGCTGGAATAACCGCGAAGCGGACATCCTCATGGAGCAGGCCCGTCTGACCAGCGATCATGAGACCCGCAAGCAGCTTTATGACGAATTCCAGCGCATCTTCGCCACCGATTTGCCAGCGCTGCTCTTGTATTATCCCCTTTACACCTACGGCGCTTCGACCGCAGTGCATGATATGGAGGTGGGAAGACTGAATGAGCCCGCCGATCGGTTCAGAACTTTCGCCAAATGGTATATCAACACCCGTAAAATCACCAGGACTGAACGTCGCACACTGAATCTTGACAAAGCGCCTGACTGAGAGTAAAATAGCACTTGCAATTGACAACCCAAGCCGATGTGGCGGAACTGGCAGACGCGCTGCGTTCAGGGCGCAGTGGGCATTGGCCCGTGGGGGTTCGAATCCCTCCATCGGCACTCTTACCCCGTGATGAACGGGGTTTTTCTTTGTTTTGGCCCTGGATGGGAAATGCGGTAAAATGATGATGATGCATTTGGTGATGATGGCAGAATGTATCATCTCAGGATTTTATCATCATGACGCGACAATCCATTGCGCAAAAACAACTGCTCACGCTGCGACAGGCGATCATCATTATCAGCATTATCGCCCTGCTGTTTTTCGCCTTCAAATATGGGCAAAATGTGTTGCGCTATCGTAAACTCCAGGCCGAATCCGCCGTCATGGATGCGCATATTGCCGAGGTGGAAGTGGAGAGGACGCAGATCGATCGGGCGTTTGATGAGAGTTTATCTCCCGCCAATGTCGAGGAATTCGTCCGCGGCATTTTGGGCTGGGTGCGCCCTGGCGATGAGGTCGTTGTGCCTGTGGGGGGAATTGACGATGCTGCAGGCGAGCCCGCCCGGCTGGCTGCTCCCTCTCCATCGGAGGATGACGTTCGCACGGATGACAAACAACCCAATTGGCGACTTTGGCTGGATATGCTGACTGACGGAGAATAGCTTTCCGCGGATGAGAAACGGGCGGCGTCAGTCATGTATCTTGCATTACCCTGGACACGGAGGGCCATCTCCGTGTCTCTTCTTTTTCGGAGCGATTGAAGCATGACCAAATTCATCTTTGTCACCGGCGGCGTGGTCAGCGGCCTGGGCAAGGGCGTCACCGCCGCAGCCATCGGGCGCTTGTTGCGGGCCCGCGGCATCCGCATTGCCGGTCAGAAGCTGGATCCCTACCTCAACGTCGATCCCGGCACCATGAGCCCCTATCAGCACGGCGAAGTCTTCGTCACCGATGACGGTGCGGAAACGGATCTTGACCTGGGTCATTACGAGCGATTTACCGGCGTCAACGTCACCCGTTCCAGCAATGTCACCAGCGGCCAGATCTACGCCGAGGTCATCGCCCGCGAGCGCCGGGGCGACTATCTGGGCGGCACCATCCAGGTCATCCCCCATGTCACCAACGAGATCAAACGGCGCATCGCCATGGTCGTCAAGGAGACGGACGCGGAGGTGGTGCTGGTGGAGGTGGGCGGCACCGTCGGCGATATCGAGGGGCTGCCTTTCCTTGAGGCCATCCGTCAGATGCGCAAGGATATCGGCTGGAAAAACACCGTTTACATCCATGTCACCCTGCTGCCCCACATCGGCGCCACGGGCGAGCTCAAGACCAAGCCCACTCAGCACAGCGTGCGCGAGTTGCGGGGCATCGGCATTCAGCCCGACGTCATCTGCGCCCGCTCCGATCATCCTGTGGAGGAAGAGGTGCGGAACAAGATCGCCCTCTTCACCGATGTAGAGCCGCGAGCGGTCATTCCCCTGGTCACCGCCAACACCATCTACGAAGTGCCTCTCACCCTGGAGGACGCAGGCCTGGGCGACTATCTGGTGGATCGGCTGGGGCTGGAAGTGAAACAACCGCCCGATCTTTCCGGCTGGCGGGAGATGGTGCAACGCATCTACGCCCCCAAACCCAAAGTGCGCATCGGGCTGGTGGGCAAATATGTCGAATTGCAGGACGCTTACATGAGCGTGCGCGAAGCTCTTTTCCACGCCGGCATCGCCCGGGGTTATGATGTCGAGATCGAATGGATCAACTCCGAAGACCTGGAGCGGGGCAAACATCTCGACCTGCTGGAGACGGTGGCGGGCATCGTGGTGCCGGGCGGCTTCGGCTATCGCGGCATCGAGGGCAAGATCATCGCCGCCCGCTACGCCCGCGAGCACAAAATCCCCTATCTGGGCCTGTGCCTGGGCATGCAGGTCATGTGCATCGAATTCGCCCGCCATCTGTTCGATAGCGATGAGCCCAACAGCACCGAGTTCGATCCCACCACTCGCTATCCCGTCATCGATCTGATGGCGGATCAAAAAGACATTACCAACATGGGCGGCACCATGCGGCTGGGCCTCTATCCATGCGTGCTGGTTCCTGAAACCAAAGCTTATGAGGCCTACGGCGTGGATGAGGTGCAGGAGCGTCATCGCCATCGCTGGGAGTTCAACAATGCCTATCGCCAGCCCTTCCAGGAGGCGGGCATGATCTTCAGCGGCCTCAGTCCGGACGAGCGCTTGGTGGAGATTGCGGAATTGCGGGATCACCCCTTCATGCTGGGCAGTCAGTTCCATCCCGAATTCAAATCCCGGCCCGATGCGCCCCATCCCCTCTTCCTGGCATTCATTCGGAGCGCCATCGCCGAGCAGCAGCGCCGGGACGAACAGTAGTCTCGGGGAGCAGATGGCCTGATGACCGAGTCGCTCGCCTTGCTTTCTCTGGATGACGCCCTGGCCCGCTGGCGGCAGGCTCTGAGCGCCGCCGGCGCCTTGCGTCGCTTGCCCGCCGAGTCCATTCCTGTGGCTCGGGCGCACGGACGCGTCACCGCCGTGGCGGTGTGGGCCCGCATTTCAGCGCCCCATTATCACGCCGCAGTCATGGACGGCTACGCGGTGCGGGCGCAGGATGCGGCGGGCGCATCCGCCGTTACCCCCGTTCGCCTGAAGCTGGGCGCGCAAGCCCGCTATGTGAACACCGGCGACCCCCTGCCCGCGGGCTGCGACGCCGTGATTCCGCAGGAAGAGGCGCAGGTTGCGGGCGATTGGCTGACGGTGACGCAGCCTCCGCAACCGTGGCGTCATGTGCGCATCATCGGCGAAGACATGGTGGCCTCCGAACTGGTGGTCCCCGCCAATCAGCGTCTGCGACCCCAGGATATCGGCGCCATTGCCGGCAGCGGGCATGATCGGGTGCGGGTGTATCGTCGTCCCCGCATCGCCATCCTGCCCATCGGCGCCCGTCTGGTTTCGCCCGGCCCCGACGCGGTGCCGGGCCAGATCATCGAAT
>JALSPL010000529.1 GCA_026985975.1 Anaerolineae bacterium
GCAGGACGCGCACAGCCGCAACGGTCTCTTTCGCAATGGCCAGCGTCTGGGCGAAGACGCAGTCTTGCTCTCGGACGGCGATGTCATCGTGCTGGCGGGCGTCGTCGAGATGCGCTTTCATGACCCAGCCGAGACGTTGATGGGGCCCGCGGCGGGACGTTTGCAAGGCGTGTGGATCGACGAAGAGGCGGGGGAGGTGTGGGTGGACGGACGCCTGGTGCAGCCGCGGCTATCGCTGCATCAGATGCGCCTGCTGCAAGCATTATATCGACAACCGGGCCGCCCCCTCAGTTTCGAGGCCGTCAAACAGGCGGTATGGCCCGACGAAAACCCGGAGGGCATTAGCAAGCAGGCGCTGGATGGCTTGATCAAACGGCTGCGGCAACGTTTGCGGGCCGCCAGCCCCGGCAACAACGACATCCGCGTCATTCGCGGCTATGGGGTGAAGCTGGAGACTCGGCGCTAGAGGTGCAACGCACTTCGGAAGTGCGTCGCACCTCCCCCGCGCCCGCGCATCATGCCCGCGGGTGCGAGAGCGCACCTTATTTTACCGCCTGCAAGGGCAGGAAGACGCCGGTCTCGCTGGCGTGAGCGCTCTCCTCCAGAATCTCCCAGGCATCGATGTCCACCCGCACGTAATAGACCTCGCGATGGTCGACCACGAAGGAGACGCCCCATTGCGCATCGGTCAGGGGAGCGGCGATGGCATTCCAGTCGTCGTTGTCATCGATCACCCGCCACAGGTCATCCGATTCGAAAGCCAGCTCCACCGCCTTGTCCCGATCCAGCCTTTGTTTCTGTTCGGCGTCGAAGGCGTAGGGATCGCGAATATCTTCGATGTTCCAGCGATCATCTTCAGTCTTGACGACGATCACATCCCAGGCGTCCAGACCGTGCTCGAAGGTGACATGCCAATTGATTTCGTAAGGATCGTATTCGGTGTAACGCTGCCAGTTGTCGGGGTCGCCCAGCAAGGCCAGCACCTGGGCGTCGGCCAGGGCCACGGCCTCCACCTCGGCCCGCTGTTGCGCCTCCTCGTCGGGCGAAAGGAAAACAGGGACAGAATAATCAACCACCGAGCCATCGTCCAGGTCCACCGTGGCCTCGCCCAGCCACTCCTCTTGCGCCTGGTCTTCATAAAAAGTGACATACCAGGTGTTTGCGTCGGGATCATCCTCTTCGGCGGCAGCCGACCATTGCGGGAAATGCTCCAGAGCAGCGGCGATGACCGGATGGGCGGCGGCGATGTCGATGGCCTGTTGCGCCGGATTGGGGTCGGCGCTGGCGGTCTGGATGACAAAATAAGCGCCCGCAACAGCCAAAAGTAAAATCAACAAAAATAGGGGAATGCGTAAAGATCGTTTCATGGTAAACTCCGGAATGATGATAGGAGGTGCGTTGCACCTAGACGTTGAAGATATCCAGCGGTTGGGGGCTGAAGCCGGGGAAGATGTCGGCGATGGCGTTGTTGCCCAAACGCCGTTGCAGCATCTCGGCCAGCACATGACGATAATCGGTGGTGATGGCGAGATCGTCGGCGTCGTCCCGGGCCTCGGGGGCCAGAGTGGGCCAATCGCCATAGACCTTGCCCCCGCGCACGCCGCCGCCCATGAGGAACATGGCGTTGCCGTGGCCATGATCAGTGCCCTGGCTGCCATTTTCATCGATGGTGCGCCCGAATTCGCTCATCACCACCACAACCACCCGCTTCATGCGGTCGCCAAGGTCTGTGTAAAAGGCATGAAGCCCCTGGGCCAGCACCGTGAAATCGTCGTTGAGCCCGCCGTCCAGCGTGCCCTGGGCCTCGTGGGTGTCCCAGCCGCCCAGATGATCCAGGCTGGCCACTTCCAGCCCGATGTCGGCTTTGATGATCTGGGCGATCTGGCGCAGGGCCAGCCCGAATCCCAGGTCGTCCGCGGGATAAACCGCGCCGTGGGCGGGCCGGTAGGGGTCGGCGGTGAGTTGCTGCACGGTGGTCACGGTCTCGAACACCAGTTTCGCCTGCCGGCTCAGAGGGTCCTGCGGGCCCGCAGCTTCGTACAGACGCGCCAGCGAGCGCTCCATGCGTTGCAGTTCATCGGAGCGGCCTTGCAGATGGAAATCGTCGAGGGCGCGTAGCGCCAGGGGCGTGACTGCGCCGCGCAGGGAATCGGGCAGCAGATCGCCCATGCCCACGGCCCGGAAGGGAGATTGATTCTGCCAGGATGCGGTTTCGAGATGGCGGCCAATCCAGCCGGTGGCGATGGTTTTATCGCCGGGGACGCCAAAATCGACAAAGTGCTGAGCGTCGAAATGGGAGCGGGTGGGATGCACCAGGCCTGAGGCGTGCACGATGGCCAAATCCTGCTGCTGGTAGATGGCGGCCAGCGGGGCCAGGGCCGGATGCAGTCCGAAAAAGCCGTCGAGATCGATGGCGCTGCGGTCGCCGCCGGGCTCGGGCACGGCGATGGTGGGCCGGTTGTCGTAATACTCCCGGCCCTCGCCATAAGGAACCACAGCGCTGAGGCCATCCATGCCCCCGCGCAGGAAGATGTTGATGAGGATGTCGCGGTCGCCGCCGGATTGATGGTCGGCGGCAAAGGCCAGACGGGGCATCCAACCGGGGAAAAGGCTGCGGCTGGCCCCGATGACGCCGGTGACGCCGGCGATTTTGAGGAAGTTGCGTCGGGTAATCGTATTCATCATCAGCACCATTGATATTGGGGAGAGGCCAGCATCAGGCCCATGAGGACGGGCATTTTCTTGGTGAAGGTGCGGGCATCCAGCGGCGCGGCGGGATGGGTCGCGCCCAGATAATCCAGGAAGGGACCGCTGGCCTCGGCGGAGAGAGGGGCGCCAAAGACCTGCCGCGCCGTCGCATCCACCAGTTCGATGGCGGTGGCGGGACCGCCGGTCTCGCCCGGCGGCGGGATGCGCTGATGAAGCTGTGAGCGCCAGCCCCAGGCGTTCTCAGCTCCGAAATGGACATCCTGGGTGAGGAACATGGCGGCGTTCCAGCGCTCCAGCAGGCCGCCGGTGGAGATCCAGGGCTCGGCGGTGTCGGGATAGCCGTTGGGCGGACCCCAGCCGTAGGGCGGCTGCCCCAGCCGGGATGTCAGCTCCCACAGCGACCAGTACTCGGTGTAGCGGGCGCCGGTGGCCCGCAAGGCGCCGATGAGAAAATCCAGAGGGCGGCGCATCTTTTGCCCGGCCGCGGCGTAGAATTCGGCGGAAGTGAAGATGTGGCGCAGTACGGGGATGATTTCACCGTCGGTCTCTTGCCACAGCCGGGCCGCGCTTTCCACCAGGCTGGCGGGCGGATTATCGCTGACGAAGCGGCGGCAGAGCTTGAAGCTGAGAAAACGGGCGGTGGCAGGATGTTCGGCGGCGATGGCCAGCAGATGCAGCCCATCCTCGACGCCTCGCCCGGCCGGCATCTTGTGTCCCAGCACCTGCTTGGGCCTGTCGTCATGATCATCGGGACTGAAGTAGAAGCCGTTGGCGGTGCGGGGATGGGTGGTCCAGCCGGTGAGGGCGCGGGCGCCCTGGCGGATGTCCTCCTCGGTGTAACCGCCATCCACGCCCAGGGTGTGCAGCTCCAGCAGCTCCCGACCGTAGTTTTCGTTGGGGTGTGAGGCGATGTTGTAAGCGCCGTCCAGATAGTAAAGCATGGCCGGGCTCTTGGCCGTGGCCAGCAGCAGATCCTTGAATTTGCCCAGGGCGTGCTGGCGGATGGCGTCGCGATAGTAGATGATGAGTTCTGCGTGGTCGTCTTTGTTGGGGATGTTGAAGTGGTCGGACCAGAATTCCACCATCCGTTCCAATAACTGGCGCTTGCTGTAAACGGCCCGCAGCACCATCAGTTCGGGCAGTAATTCGCCCAGGCGACCATCGACGTTGTTCAGTCCGTACAGGTCGTGGCGCGAGAGCCCGAACAGGGCCAGTTGCGGCGCAAGCAAATGTTCGCATTCGGCGTCGTCGATGGATGCGGGATGCAGTTGCTCTTCCAGCCACGCTTCCCGGCCGATCTGCTGCACCCGGTCGACTTCTTCGGGCCGCGGGCCCCAGGTGGTGCGGTTGAGCAGATGCAGATCGGGGTTTTGCGTCGAGGGCGGTTGCGGCGCGGCTTTGCGCAGTTTCAATGTAAGAAATTGTCGTCGTGATAGGGTCATGGCATTCTCCCGGTATGAAGCGTGAAGATGTGACAGCATGTCATTTGATGATAACCGCCGGCGGCGATGGTTGCTGGACGCAAAACAGGCGCGACATGGGCGCGAGGTGGGCGAAAGCAATGTGCATTGGGGCATGGAGGGCGAGATGACCGGTTACAAAAGACGCCCGCCGCACAACCTGACAGGTTCCTTTGGCCAAGAAACAGCTTTCTACAACGCGTATTCGCCGCCAATCGCCTCATTCTCTCCCGCGCGGTGGCGGGAACCTGTCAGGTTTGGAAGGCGCCATCGCTCGCATCCACCAGCCCCGGCCTCATCAGGAATCATTGCTCCGGGCATGAAGACCTACCCCAACACTACCACCAGCGCCTCATCCTCCACCCGCACTGTCAGCCTGGTCAACCCCCGCGGCGCGGGCCCGTGCTGCAATGCGCCTGCGGGCCCGAATTGGCTGCCATGACACGGACAACGAAAACCCTGTCCCTCCCCTCGCACGGTGCAACCCAAATGCGGACAAATGGCGCTGAGCGCGTAGAACCCCGCATCATCGCGGCCCAGCCAGGCCCGGGCCTGGGGCAACCATAGCTGTTGTCCCGGTTGCAGCTCGGGGATGGGTTGCACGCGCACCTGCGCGGGCGCCGAAGGGGGCAGAGGCGGCATTAGAAAACGACGCACGCCATCCAGCAGCCCCAGCGCGGTGAGCGCCAGCGCGCTTTTGGTGAAGAGGATGAGAAATCGTCGGCGATCGAGCATGATAGTTTACCGTTGATAAGCGTGACAATCGTGGCAGGCGCTGCTGTGCTGCTCTTGCGGGTCTTGTTCGCAGGCGCTGCCATAAACCAGAGGGATGAGTAGCTTCTTGCCGCTGACCTTCATGGTCAATTCCCACTGCCCATCGGCCCGCTGCCGCACGCCATACATCTTCTCGCCTGTGGGCGCCAGCAGCACCCGATCGCCCACCCGCCGCTGGATGTGGGGGTTGAGCCGCGCCTGCCGCAGCGCCTGCGCGTCCTCTGTGGTCAGTTCCACGCCCGACGGCCCACCTTCCGTATCGCCGTGGCAGGTCTGGCAACGCACGCGTTGCGCCTCGACCACTGCGCCCGCGATACGCCCATCGCCCATGGCCTCGTTGCGGGTGTGACAATCGATGCAATCCAGCTCCCATTCGCAGCGGGTAAAGCGGCCGATGGGTTGATAATACTCCTTCAAGCGCTTGCCTTCTGCGGGCATAATCGGCGAAATAGCGGGCCCTAACGGCGGCAGATCGGCGCGGGGCGTGAACGTCATGCTGCGCAGAGAATAATTGCCGCGGTTGTGGCAATGATTGCATTGACTAAAGGGGATGGCTGTGGTCAGCCGATGCGCCCGCGCATGCCCCGGTTCATCCTTGGGAATGGTGGGATCAGCGCCCTTATAAAGCCCATCGTCATCATAAAGAACATGACACGCGGCGCAACCGGTGCTGCGATAGCGGTAAGGCGCGGGCGCGGGTTCTGTCCACAAATGACATCCTCCCTCCAAACATCCTGCCCGAAACTGGCTATCGATGGGGTGGCCCGACACCGCCACGCCCCGTGCGGCCAGCGCGGGCGTCAGATCCTGGGGCTGACTCACGGGCAGTTCGCGCAAAGCGCGCCGGCCATCACTGACCGTGCGCACGCCGTAGTGAGGTTCGGCATCGGGCTGTGCGCCAAAAGCGTAGCGCAAAAGCGCAATGCCGCTGGCATAGGTGGCCTGCAAACTGCGTTCCACGCTATCGATGTGGTTATGCTCCGCCTGGTCGTAACCCGCGTGGCAGCCTCCCTGCCCGCAACCGGCCCGCACAGTTTGTAGATCGCTGGGATTCTTGCCTCCGCGCAGGCCCGCATGAGCCCGGGCCTCATCCAGGGCCAGACCATCGCCGCCATGACACGCCACGCAGCCGAAGACCTCCACCGGATGCGAAGAACTGATCTCCTCCAGGCCCAGATGGCAGGTCAGGCAGTATTCAGGTTGTCCGCTGTTGCCGGGCGTGATGGCGCGGGGGACGAGACGGGCGCGGGGTTGACCATTGGCCAGGAAATAAGCCTGCTGATATGTGCGCCAGGCCTGATGGCCGGCGTGCAGCCGCGCCGCCAGGGTGATGATCAGCACAACGCCCGCGGCCAGCGCCAGCCAAAACCATTTTTTGGACATGATTTTTCTCTATTGATCTGGACTCTGGCGTTTTTGATTTTGACGCGAATTGACACGAATTATACGAAAAAAAGAAGAGAAAGATTCGGTAAATTCGCTAAATTTGTGTCAAAAAATGACTTGAAAAGCGGCCAAAATAATTTTCGCCAGACTCCAGTATTGATCATAACAAAGATAGCGCCAAAAGCAGCGCGGCCAGGGTCAGGAAGAGCAGGTCGATGGCGCGGCGTCGGGGATGAAACCACACGCCCGCGCGGCCGCGCGGGCCCAGCCACGGCAACACGGCTAGCAGCGTCATCACCCCCGCCGGCATGATCACGCCCGCCCACAGCGGCGGCAGCCAGCGCAACAGCGTTTGCACCCACAGGAAGAACCAGGGGGCCCGCACCACCTCGGGCGGCGCAGTCACATCTGCGGGCGGCTCCAGGGGCGCGGGCGCGAGCAACGCCAGCAGAAAAAGCGCGGCCAGGATCAACAATCCC
>JALSPL010000530.1 GCA_026985975.1 Anaerolineae bacterium
CGATGCTGCGATTTTGGGCCGATTCAGGAATCATGTAGAGCCGATTTTGCCAGGAAAAGGCGAAGGGATAAGAAAGATGGTAATCTTTGTTCAGAATCACGGTCGGATCGGATGGTTTTCCTGCTTCATCCACCTCGATGACGGCGATGCGGCCCTTGTCGGTTTTGTATTCGTAATCCTCGAACAGGATGGCGTGGCGATGCTCCTGTTGCAGGATCTGTGGATCGGCCCAGTAGCGCTGCGGTGGCGGCGATATGCGGCGGAAGCTCCTGAATGCCCGGTCGTCATCATCCTGAAATTGATAGAGCATGACCCATTGCTCCCGAAAGCGCAGGTCGTTGATCTTGCGCCGCAGGATGCGATAGATCAGGCGCAGGGCGGTTTTGATGACATCGAAGTTGCCGGGCAGGCCCGGGCCCGGGGATAAATCGGGCGAGGCTGGCGCGGCCACGCGGCGAAAGAAGGCGTTTTCGCCCAGGGCGTGCAGGCGGGCGATCTCCCGGGCCATGAAGGTGGAGGCTGTCCAGAGATGCAGTTGGCGGTTCATGGCAGGGGAGAAGGGGTAGGTGGGAAACCAGGATTGATGCAGGATCGTCATCCCTTCTTGCATTCCTCCCAGCATCTGCAAGGCCACGCCGGTAACCTCTCGATTTTCCGCCGTCTCCCAAAAGCCCGGCGGGGCGTTGCCGGGGCTGTTGGCTTCGCCAAAATGATAGACCCAGACGCCGAATCGAGCCGCCCGCGCCAGCGCCGAAGCAGGTCGCCCGGCGCCAAAATGCACCAGGATATCGATCTGCTGTGCGGTGATATGCGCCGCGGCATCGGGCTGCGAAAGGGTGATGGCGGGGATGTCGGCCAGCAGCGTCTTCAGATTTTTGGGGGCGAAGGCGTCGGGCTGGCGAGAGAAAAGTCTTCGATCCAGTTTGTCGAACAAAAAATAGCCCGCTTCGCGCCAGTTCTGACGGATGACGGCGCCGAAGCCGCGTGGGTGCGGCGGCTGTTCGTTCAGCGCCGCCAGTGCGATTTCGGCGCAATCCAATGCTGCAATCTGGGCGATGGCGCTGAATTGCCAGGCCGCGACGTCGAGGCCATCGAGCAGCAGGCCGATGCGCAGGGGGCGATCTACGTCAGACATGCTGGTCCAGGATGTGCCGGTAGAGGGCGAGGGTTTTGTCGATGACTGCGTCCAGGCGATATGGGGCGGCGGCCCGCCGCGCCTGCTCTCCCCACATCTTGAGCCGGGCGGGCTGAGATAATGCCTGACGCAGGGCGTCGGCCAGGGCGTCGGGGTCTTCGGGGTGCGGCAGCAGGCCCGTTTTCTCGTTCTCGATCATCCAGGGCACGCCGCCCACGGTGGTGGCGATGACGGGGCAGCCGGCGGCCAGGGCTTCTTCGATGGCCACGGGAGCCGTTTCCTGGCGGGCGGGCAGCACAACCGCTGCGGCGCGACTGTATTCTTGCAAAAGGTCTTTTTTCTCAAGATTGCCCAGAAAATGCACCCGATCGCTCACCCCCGCCGCCTCCGCGATTGCACGGCATTGCTGAACGAAGACCGGGGCGGAGTCCGTTTCTCCGGCGATGCGCAATGTCGCATGAGGAAAATCATCGGCGATGGCGGCGAAGGCCCGGATGAGGATATCTGCGCCCTTGCGAGGAATGATCCGGGCGGGCGTGAACAGCCGTCCGGGCCGGGGCTGGCGTTCGATCTCGAAAAAGACGTCATCCACGGGGTTGGGGATGTCGGTCCATTGCAGATGGCGGTATTCGGCGAAAACCTGGCGGATGTAGGGGCTGATGGCGATGACGTGACGGGCGCGACGCAACACCTGGGCTTCGGTGCGGGTGTCATATCGAGCGGCGAGCCGGGCCTTGACGCCGCGATTGGGACTGCGTTTCGCTTCTTCGGCAAAGACGCCGTGGGCAGTGATGACCACAGGCCAGTGGCCGTCCAGAGCGCCGTTGGCGTAGTAGGCGGCGCCGTGGGCGTGGATGATGGCGGGACGGAAATCGTGCGCGACATCCACCAGCTTGCGGCGAATGACCCGATAGCCGCGCAATCGGGGCAGGCGCGGGATGCCGCGATGATAGATGGTGACAGCGCCCTCGGTCACCGTGTGATCTTCTCCCCCTGCGGTGGCCGAGGCGACCGCCACCTGCAAGCCCGGTCGTCGGGCCAGGCCCCGGGCCAGGGCGTGCACCACGGCCATCATGCCGCCGGTGATGGGCTGGCCGGGCTGGGGATAGGGGCCGAAGAGGAGAATGCGCATGGCGAGATGAGGGGGCGTTATGTCCGGGAGTCGACGCTGCGCTCAATGAGTTCCAGAATGAAGGCCAGCAGCAGGCCCAACAGCAGGCTGGCCAACACGCCCACGGCGATGAGCTGGAGAAGATTGCGGGGCACGGGCGCGTTGGGCTGGCGGGCGGGCGTCACCACTTCGAGATAGCCCACGCTGCTGCCCTGGGTCACCTTAAGCTTCGCTTCATTGCTTTTATCCACCAGATAGTCGTAAGAGCCCTGGGCGTCTTTGACGACGTTGAGCAGGCTGGCGTATTGATCTTGCAGGCCCAGCAGGTAGATGATTTCCTGCTCTCGTTCATCCAGAACGCGATCATAATCCGCAATAGCGGCCTGATGTCCGGCGGCGATGGCCAATTGTTCCTGCGCCCGGCTTTCCTGTTCCTCGGCCAGGGCCAGCAGGGCGTTGATTCGCTGCTGGGTGTTGGCGATATCGGCGGGGATGACGACGGGGGCGGTGTCGGTGATGACGGCGGTGTTGGAGATGGGCAGCGCCGCGGTCAGATCAGAGCGCAGGGCTGAGGCCTTGTCGCGATTCTCATCCGCCTGTTTTTGATAAACCTCGGCCAGTTTTTGGGCCCGGGCGTTTTCCGTCCGCAATCGGTCCCGCTCGGCCGTGAGTGAGCGTTTGATGTCCTGCGCGGCCGCGATTTCATCGGGCAGCGCACTGACTTCGTGCTCCAGTTGGAATTTTTGCAGCGCTTCCCGGGCCTGGGCCAGGGCTTGCGCCTGCACTTCCACCTGCTCATCCAGAAAACCCAGGGTGACCTGGGCGGGGTTGACGCGTATCTGACGGAACATATCGATGGCGTTCTGGGTGTGAACGGCCGCCACCTTTTGCGCCAGCTCCGGCGAGGGCATTCGCGCCGAGACCGTAATGAAGTCAGATTTATGCTGGGTGTCGATGCGTTTGATGAGTTCTTCCGCCGACAGGTTCAGGTTCAGGTCGGCGATGGTTTTCCACGCCACCGAGGGTAGGCGGATGACGTCGTAAAAGTCATCATGCACCGATTGCACTTGCTGTTCGGTGGTGAGGGTGGGGGTGCGCGAGAAAAGCGACACCTGCAAGGGGCTGCCGGGGATGATTTGCAGGCGTTCGTAGGCCACATATTCGGGTTGGCTGGTGGCGTTGATGATGAAAATCACTGCGGCGGTGATTAGCGGCAGCAGAATGAACAGCCACCATCGTTTTTTGATGATTTGCAGGTAGCTGGAAAAGGTGCGTTCTGGGGAGTCGTTCATGGTGATGATCAGTGACTGATGATTGGTAACTGCTTACGTATGCGGTGTTCACGCCGGAGAAAAACATGCCGATTTCTACGGAATTTCGTCAAACGTCATGCGTCAAACGTCAAAAATTGCTGTCTCAGCAGGCGTTTCGAGACAAAATGATGACGTTTGACGTTTGATAGTTGACGTTGTGGCTTTAAAAAGCATCCGCTTCAAGACGTAAATTACGCTCAATCAGGCTACCTTAGCAGTTACCCGAAATAACAGGAAAAGATGGCCCCGACCACAACGATCGGGGCCATTCATGGAACGCGTAGCGTTAGCTACTTCTTGGTGACGTACTTGTAGAGTTCGGTGCCCAGCGGGTTGGTGATGTAGCCCTCCACCTTGTCGCTGAAGATCAGAGGGGTGTTGTTGTGGGCGATCCAGATGCGAGTGACGTTGTCTTGCAGCATCTTCTCCGCCTGCTGGTACATTTTCTCACGCTCCGCCTGATCAACGGTGGAGCGGGCCTTGCGCAGCAATGCGTCCAGTTCGGGGAACTGCACCCAGCCTTCCTTGGCCTTGGGCTTGTCTGTGCCAATGAAGAAGTAGCCCAGGAAGTTGTCGGGATCGCCGTTGTCGCCGCCCCAACCCAATTGATACAGACCGCGCAGATCGCCGGTCTTACGCATCTTCAGATAAGTGGGCCAGTCACCGGCCTGCTCCAGTTTGACATTGATGCCGACCGCAGCCAGTTGGGCGGCCATGGCCTGGGCGATGCCTTCGGGATCAGGATAGTAGAAGCGGACGATGGGCATGTAGTAGAGCTTGAAGGGCATCTTCGTGCCGTCTTCCCAGGTGACCTCATTGATGCCGTCGGGGAAACCAGCTTCGGCCAGCAGCTCTTTGGCGTGTTCAGGGTCATATTGGATGCCATGAACGTCGGGGTTATGACCCCAAACCATGGGCGGCAAGAAGTTCTCGGCCACTTCGCCATATTGACCGTAGAAAGTGTCGACGATGGATTTCTTGTCGATGGCCGCGGCAATGGCTTCACGCACGCGCTTGTCCTGGAGTTCTTTGATCTTGTAGTTGAAGGCCAGGTAGGCGGTGTTCAGCGCCGGACGAGGTTTGACATAGATGCCGTCAGCGGTTTCGGCGGTCTTGATGTCTTCGATGTTGGCCTGTTCCATGGCGTCGATTTCGCCAGTCTGCAGGGCCAGGAAGCGAGCGGAGTTGTCGGGAATGACGCGAATGACGATGGTGTCCACATTGCCGGGAATATCGCCCCAGTAGTCGGGGTTGCGGGTCAGGGTGATGTGGTCGTCGGTGACCCATTCCTTGAATTTGTAGGGGCCGGTGCAGACATAGCCAACTTCAGGAGAACCATAGTCCGGGCCATATTTCTCGATGGCGGCCGGGCTGGCAATGGCAAACATGGGCATCGCCATATTGGCCAGAATGGGAGCCAGTGGTTCGCTGAGGGTGAATTGAACGGTGTAATCATCCACTTTGTCGATGGCCGTAACGATGGAGTCGCCTTTGAATCCGTTCCACATGTAGTCCCAGTATTCAAAATCCTGTTCTTCGAAGTGATACGGATTGTCGGGATCCCACCAGCGGGTGAAGTTGAAGACGACGGCGTCGGCATTGAAATCGGTGCCATCCTGGAATTTCACGCCCTTGCGCAGGTGGAAGGTCCAGACGGTGCCGTCATCATTGGATTCCCAGCTTTCCGCCAGGCTGGGCACGACGTTGGTGGTGTCTTTGTCGTAGGCCAGCAGGGATTCGCACCCCTGGTTGGTCACGCGGAAGGATTCGCCGTCAGTGACGATGGCCGGATCCAAACCGACGGAATCGCCGCCGCGACCGAAGATGAAGGTGACGCCCATATCGCCGCCGCCAGCTTCGCCGCCTTCAGCAGCTTCGGGGGCGCCGAACCATTTGTTGTAGATCTCGTCATATTCGCCCGAGTCCTTGATGGCGGCCAGACCCTTGTTGATGGCGGCCAGCACCTCGGGGGCGTCCTTGCGGACGGCAATGCCATAGTATTCCTCGGTGAAGGGGCCGTCGACGATCTCGACGTTCCACTCGGGATTGGCCTTGATCATGTCGGCGGTGGTGGGGGCGTCGTTGATGACGGCGTCCACATCGCCGTTGGCCAGGGCCTGCATGGCCAGGGTGATCTCGTCATAGCGGACGACTTCGGCGTCGGTGTTGTCGCTGGTCCAGATATCGCCGGTGGTGCCGAGCTGCACACCGACGCGCTTGCCAGCCAGATCATCGGTGCTCTTGATATCGCTGCCTTTCTTCACAGCAAGCACCTGGCCGGCATTGAAGTAGGGATCGCTGAAATCGACGGTCTGTTTGCGCTCGTCGGTGATGGTGGCGGCGGAGATGACGGCGTCGAATTCGCCGCTGGCCAGGGCTACGAAGATGCCGTCCCAGCGGGTGTTGACGAATTCGGGCTCAAAACCGGCTTCCTTGGCGATGGCATTCATCAGATCGATGTCAAAGCCCTGGATATCGCCGTTGTCATCCACGAATTCGAAGGGGGGGTACTCGGCGTTGGTGCCTACAGTGATTTTGGCGGGCATTTCCGCTGCGGGGGCCTCGGTGGCTGCGGGGGCTGCAGGAGCCTCGGTGGCCGCAGGGGCTTCGGTGGCCGCAGGGGCTTCGGTGGCCTTGGGCGCTTCGGTGGCTGCGCCACCGCCGCAAGCGGCCAAAACCATGGCTGCCAGCACAAAGATGCTGAGCAGTATCCAAAAACGATGTTTGGACATTAGATTCTCCTCCTTTTAGAGAACGAATGAAGAGTGATTCGATTTGCAGCAGGGAGCAAACGCCCCCATGCCAATTTCACAGCAATGAAATCCCGAAATCGGACTCACGTCTGCTTTATGAAACTTCGGGCAACCAGCATTTTTTGTTTCTGCATCAGAAACCAACCTGTGCAGAAAGCGGGATTGTAATGAAGATTATAAATTGTTAGGGGACTCTTGTCAAACGATTTTGCAAAATTATGAAGCCCGGCATGGCATCCACGCCGGGCTTCGGGTTGAAAGTATTGCTAATCGATATGAACTGCATTGGGATCAGATGAGTTTTTCACGGGCCTTGGCGCTGAGATAGTCCATGCTCCAAACCATGATCACGATGGCCCAGACGGCGGTGCCCGCTTTGTCGTATTGGTTCAATCCCACCCACAGGCGGAATTGCTGGCCGATGCCGCCGCCGCCCACAAAGCCGATGACTGTTGACATGCGGATATTGATATCCCATTGATAGAGAATGAAGGCCAGGAATGGCGGCACCAGTTGGGGGACCACTGCATAAACCAGGGTTTGCAGTTTGTTGGCGCCCGTGGCGATGATGGCTTCTACCGGGCCCTCATCGATCTGCTCAATGGTCTCAGCGAAGAGTTTGCCCAGGTTGGGGATGTTGTTCAAAATCAGGGCCAACACGCCAGCGAAAGGCCCGGCTCCCACCCACGCAGCCATGATCAGGACCAAAATCATGGGCTCGATGGAACGCGTGAGATTGAAGCCCATCTTGAACACATTGTACACGATACGCCCGAACAGGGTGTCGCCCATGATGTTGCGGGCGGCGAAGAAGCTGAGGGGGATGGCGAAGAAGGAGCTGAAGGTGGTGGCCAGTAGCGCCATCAACAGCGTGATCAACGCCAGATTGGCCACGGTCTTGACCGTTTTGCTGATGCGCGGCCCCCCGACTATCTCCTCCCAGTTGATGCCGACATAACCAACGCTTCCCGGCGGGCTATCCTCTCCTATCTCCATGAGGGGGCTGATTTTCGTTTCCAGATGCACCCGGCCCGATGCGTCGGTGTCGCAGCAATTGGATTTGACCCGCAGGAAGGAGCCATCAGGCATCTCCCAGCGGATGGAGACATGGGTGTTGGGGGGCAGATCGTAACCGTCGATGACCAGAGGATCGCCCACATCGCCGCATTGGGGTTGCAGCGCGACGCGCGGGCCCGAAGCGGGCGGCTGAGGCGCCTCGGCAACGCCGCAAGGCACAGGCAATGGCTGCCGCACCGAATGCGCCTCTGTGGGACGATCGAGAAGATCGGGCACGGCGAATGCTTTCATCAGCTTCATGCCCGAAGGCAACCCGGTGACCAAATTGGTGAAACTCACCTCGGCCACATTCCAGGACCAGGCGAAGGTGACGACGAAGAGAGCCAGAACGATGGCCCATTTACCCCAACGAACGAACAGATTCTGCTTCGGGCTGGCGGGTTTGCCCTCGATGATGCGTTTGCGCAGGATGCTGGAGGCGTAATCCAGGGTGGTGACTACGAACATGATAGCCAGGATGGCCGTGGCCATGGCCGAGAACTGATTGAGTCGGATCCACTGGATGACCAAAAAGCCCAGACCGGCGTCGCTGATGAGACCAATGACCGTGGACATCCGCACATTGATGTCCCAGCGATAGAGGGTGAAAGAGGCGAAAGTCGGCAAGATCTGGGGGACGACGGCGTAGACAATCACCTGGAGATCATTGGCTCCGGTGGCCCGCACCGCCTCGATGGGACCGGGATCGATGCTTTCGATGGCCTCGGAATAGAGTTTGCCCAGGGCGGCGATGGTATGAATCATCAGCGCCAGCATACCGCCAAACGGCCCCAGGCCCACCCAGACAGCAAAGATAATCGCCCACATCAATGTCTCGATGGAGCGCACGATATTCAAGGACGTGCGCACGATGTAGTAAATCACCCTGGTGACAGGGTTGTGAAACATGAGATTGCGGGCGGCCAGGAAACTGATGGGCAGTGCAAAAATCATACCCAAAATCGTGGCCAAAAACGCCAGGGCCACAGTCTCGCCGATCTTCTCCCAAACGAGCTTCAACGTTCGGGTAGGCTGTAGATTGCCGTAGGGCCGATGTTGCTCCGCCCGCACCTGATGCGTCTGCGTCTGGCCGGGCGGGGGTTGCTCCGAAAGGGGGACAGCTTGTGGGATCGTGATGACCAGATCGAATCGCCCCTGGTCATCGGTCATAAATTTGGCCTGTTTGTCATCGATGATGACCCGCTGCGCATCGCCGATGGGGTTGAGCCACCACACCTCACCCTCGAAGTTCGGGAAAAAGCCCTCGCCATGCAATGTAAGCGTATCGCCCACCGCACCGCATTTCTTATCCAGTATGATTTTGGGATTCTCGGTGGGCTTGCGATCTGGTTCCGGCAAAGGCTCGACGCAGGGAACCTGAATGGGTGCGGTCGCAACTTTGTCCTCGGTGGCGTATTCCATCAGCTCAGGATGGAAAAGCGCCCGGACGTAGGGCACCATGGAATCCCACCCCGTGATCATGCGCTGGGGCTGCACCTCGGTGGAAACAAAAGCCAGCCCATAAATAACGATGGCGGCCAACAGCACAGGGATGGAAAACTTGGGGCGGCGTCCCCGGGCGACCTGCCAGGCGTCCCACACATTCCAAACCCAAATCCCCAGCACAGGCGCAAATAGAACGCCCGTCCCCTGCCATAAAATAAGTGCAATCAGTGCGATAACCGAAAGAAAAATACCAGCGCCGCGCGCATAAAGTCCCAGATAAGCCTGTCCGGCGCCGGGAA
This sequence comes from Anaerolineae bacterium, assembly GCA_026985975.1. GTDB lineage: Bacteria > Chloroflexota > Anaerolineae > J102 > J102 > M2005. The sequence goes on from JALSPL010000530.1 coordinate 9,114, forward strand.
TCACAAAAGAAAGAAAAGGCGACAGCCAGTTGCCGCGTGACTCCCGCACCGGGGAGCCGTCAGGATAGCGTCGCTTGCCCATGGCAAACTCCTATCGGGAATGAAATCGAAACCAAAGCATTCACGCTACAGCTTCTCGCCGCTGACAGTGACGATCTCCGCCTCTTCGCCGTACACTTCCTTGAATTTCTCCGGCGTGAGTTCGGTGGGAAGACCATCGAAGACCAGCTCGCCATCCTTCAATCCGATGACCCGGGTGGCGTAGCGATGCACCAGATCAAGAAAATGCAGGCTGCAAATCACGGTAATCCCATCCTCCTGATTCAACGTCTCAAGATAGCGGAGAATGGAATGCGCCAGCACCGGGTCCAGGCTGGCCACCGGCTCATCGGCCAACATCAGCTTGGGCTCCTGCATCAAGGCCCGGGCGATGGCCACCCGTTGCTGCTGCCCGCCCGAAAGCTGATCGGCGCGATTATCAGCCTTTTCGGCAATACCCACCCGCTCCAACGCTGCATGGGCTCGTTTATAATCTTCCTCCGGGAAAATATGAAAAAGGCTGGTGACGGGATGGGCGTATCCCAAACGCCCCGTCAACACATTTGTCATCACCGTGCTGCGTTTGACCAGATTGAACTGCTGGAAGATCATGCCGATCTGACGACGGATGCGCCGCAGCTCCTTCCCCTGGGCGGCCGTAACGTCCTTATCATCCCACACCACCTTGCCCTCAGTGGGATCAATCAACCGATTGATGCAGCGCAGCAGCGTGGATTTGCCCGAACCGGAAAGTCCGATGACAGCCAGAAACTCGCCTTCTTTCACCTCAAAGCTGACATCTTTCAGCGCAACGGTGCCATCGGGAAAAACTTTGGTAAGATGTTCGACGCGTAGCAAAGCCTCACCTCCTGATTAATGGTCAGACCGAAGGTCAGAAACAAAAAGTCTGGCAAAAGTCGCGGCCTTCGATCTTTTTCATCATCGACAGCCAAATAGCCCGGCGGTCTGCTGAAGACGACGGGATGGCATAAAAAATGGCAGTCACCTGCTATGGAAAATGAGGTGACTGCCACGGAGAGCCGACAAAATCTTATTTAGCCAGATCCTCGATATTGATGCCCGCTTTGCTCAATTCAGCGCGGAAGGCGTCGTAGAAACTGTCATCAGCTTTTTCAAGCCCTTCGATAGAATAAAGCTCATTCAGAGCCTTCTTGCCTTCTTCGGAATTGGCGATCTCAAGCAGGGCGTTGACGATCTTGTCTCGATCCGCCTTGGGAAAATCCTTGATGAAGGAAACGTTGTCATTGGGAATATCGGCCGTGGTGGCGATGGCAATGACTTTTTCCTTCACGTCGGGAATGTCCTTCTCCACCGAGCTGCGGGCGTCCACATAGGTGGCGCCGGCGTCGCAGTCGCCGTTGTAAACCTGCGTGACGACATTGTTGTGAGAACCGGCCTCGATGGTCTTGGCGAAATCCTTGTCAGGATCGATGCCGTTGGCCTTCAGCATGATGCGGGGCACGATGTATCCGGAGGTGGAATTGGGATCCACCCAGCACATGACCTTGCCTTTCAGATCTTGCAGGGTTTTGATGCCGCTATCGGCCCGGACAATGATCTGGCCCTTGTAGGAAGTGGAGCCGAAACGCACCGTCACCAGCGCCACGTCCACGCCATATTTTTCATGAGCCAGCACATAGTTGAAGGTGTTCATCCAGCCGATATGGGCCTTGCCCGCGCCCATGGCCTCACGCACAGCCGCGAAGTCGGTGCCGACGTTGGCCTTGATGACCAGACCGGTCTTGTCCTGAATCATCTGCGCCAACTGATCGCCACTGGCGATGATCTCCTGCGTGTCGCCCGAGGGGACGAAAGACATGACGATGGGATTTTTCTCTGTCCCCAGCTTTGCCTGACCGCCGCAACCGGCCAGCACCAATGCCAGAATCGCCAACAGCATGAATAGAACCATCCAATTTTTCTTCATGGCAAATCCTCCTTTGAAGAAAGTGACATCATTGTCAGATTGTTTGATGAAAGATGCTTTGGAGCGTGTGGGTGGGAAAACGATGGATTTAAATGGATCTAACAGGAACATCGGCAGGGTCTGAAGAGAATGGCGCCTCCTGATTGAAAGAATGTAGGAAACCTGACGTCCATATCATACAACGAAAGCGGAAGTTTGTGAAGACCCCAAAATGAGAACATCGCACATTGCCCGAGATTCCATCCTGAATCAGGGAATAAACAGATGACAGACATCAAAAAATGCGGTGATTACCCATATCTTACAAAAGCCGCGTCGGCTGTAGACTTTCGAGGTCTGCGAGACCTCGAAAGTCTGGTGGAGCAGTGGCAAGCGGGCCTTGTTATCGACTTATGGGTAATCACCGCCAAAAAATCTATTGGCGAACAGCAAAATTCATGTTATACTATGGCAAGGAGTTAGTGTAGTGATGCCTGAACGACGACGACTTTCGGTATGCAGCAAGCAAGTGGGTTCAAGGAACAGGTGTGCGCGCATGTGGTCTGTTGTTGGATCCGTTTATCGGAGCCGTCCCCGTCACGCGTCCTGCACCCGAACTCTCTCATCCTCTGGCTGACTTGCCACAGGTCACGCCGGATAATCAAAAGGAGTGTCTCACCATGATGAACCTGATCATCCAGACCCACAATGTAGAGTTGACAGACTGGCTGAGACAGTATGTCGAAAAGAAAATAGGACGGTTGGAGAAGTATTTGCCGGATATCGATGAAATCAGAGTGGAGTTACGCGAGGAGCCGACCCGCAGTGCATCCGATCGGCAGGTGGCGCAGGTGACAGTGCGCAGCCGCCGCACCATTTTGCGGGCGGAAGAGCGCTCCGGCGATATGTTCGCCTCCATCGATGCGGTTTCTGATAAGCTGGAACGTCGCATCCGGCGTTACAAGGGCAAGCGGGCCCGGAATCACAAGCGGGCCATTGCCGAAGCCAACATCATGGAAGAAAGCATGTCTCCGGTAGCCGAGTTGCTGATGGAGGAAGAGGAATCCGATGGCGGCATCGTCAAAACAAAGCGCTTCGAGGTGTATCCCATGGATCCCATCGAGGCCGCCGAGCAGATGGAGATGCTGGGGCATGACTTTTTCGTCTTTCTCAACGCCGACGAAGGGCAGATCAACGTCCTCTATCGCCGCCGCACCGGCGATTATGGGCTCCTGCAACCGGTCATCGCCTGACCAAGCTTCAAGAAAATAATATCTCGGCCCGTTCCCAGCTTTCGGGGGGCGGGCCGATTTTCTATCACCCGCATCGGAAATGCTCTCATGAAAAATGTACTCGTCGTCTGCACCGGAAACGTTTGTCGCTCCCCCATGGCCAAGGCGCTCATCGGCAAAGAGATGGCGGCGCGCGGCCTGACTGATAATGTGCGGGTGGATTCCGCCGGGACTTACGCCATGGTGGGGCATCCCGCCAGCCAGGGATCGGTCAACGCCATGGCCCAACGCGGACTGGATATCAGCGAGCATCGGGCCAAACAACTCACAGCAAACCTGGTGGAGAGGGCGGACGTCATTTTGGTGATGGAGGAGCAGCATCGCCGCTCTATTTTCGTCACCTGGCCGCGGGCGATTGTGAAAACGCTGCTGCTCAGCGAATTGTCGGGCGATCACGCGGGCATCGATGATCCCTATGGCGGGGAGCAATGGGAATATGATCGAACGGCGGAGATTATCGAAGACTATGTGCAGCGGGGGATGCCCATGCTGCTGAAACGCTTGGGCGTGGCGTAAGCAACTTATCCCAGGGGGCCATCTCGCCCGCCAAGATGGACGGGTGATGAAACGAAGATAATCGAAGGGGAAAGAATATTGTCGGCTACGTCCATCAACCTCCGTCCATCTTCGTCATTTCCGCAGCCGGGGCTTCGCCCCATCTCGAATCGCGCCCCGCATTCATCCCCCGCAGAAGCTGACCCTCGCAGGCTCCCTCTCAGCGATTGCTCACCCCGTCCACCCACCAGCTCGGAAGAATCACTTCGGTCTCGGCCTCGGCCATGAGTTGATCCAACATCCAGGGGATATCCAGGCCCGATTCCGCCTCGATCACTTCCTCCAGTTTGGCCGCGGTCGCCACCCGGCGAGGCATGAACAGGGTGCAGGATTCATCGTGGGGCCGGGCGCTGATGTCATACGTGCCGATGCGCTGAGCCTCATCCAGAATTTCCTGCTTATCGAAGCCGATAAGGGGACGCAGCACGGGGAAACCGGCCGCGTCCTCGATGGCGGCCATATTGGCCAGAGTCTGGCTGGCCACCTGTCCCAGCGATTCGCCGGTGATCAACGCCCGCGCCCGGTTTTTCCACGCCAGCCGCGTGGCCACTCGCATCATCATGCGCCGATAGAGGATGGTGCGGAAGCGCTGAGGCGTCTCCACGGCGATGATCTCCTGGGCCGGGGCGAAGGCGATGATGGTGAGACGGATGCGCCCGTGCCATTCCGCCAGCACGCTGGCCAGCTCCCGAGCCTTGCGCACGCTGGCGTCATCGGTGTGGGGCTGGCCGTGAAAATGCACCAGATGCAAGCTGAGACCGCGCTTCATCATGCGCCAGGCCGCCACCGGCGCATCGAAACCGGCGCTGAACAACACCACCGCCCGACCGCTGGCGCTCACTGGCAAGCCTCCCGGCCCGGGCGCGCGAGCGGCGAAGACATAAGCCTTGTCCTGCACCACCTCCACATAGACCTCGAGATCGGGCTGATTCAGGTCCACCCGGGCGTGCGAGACCTCCCACACAGCCGAGCCCACCTCCCGGCCGATATCCATGGAGGTGAAGGGATAATGTTTTTCGGCCCGCTTGGGGCGCACGGCGAAAGAGTCGAAGTCAAGTTCCTGCACCAATTTCCGGGCCGCGGCCTGCATGGCGGACATGGTCGCTTCAACCTCGGTTCCAACGCTGATGTGAGCGATGCCAAAGACCTTTTGCAATCGGCCCAGGACTTCGGGCGCATCCTCCGACTTCAGCCCGCGCACCAGCAGCCGGTTGCGGGCGTGGCGCACCCGGGCCTCGGGGAAATCCCCCAGCCGCCGTTGGATGTTACGCTTGAGAATGCTCTCGAAATAGCTTTGATTGCCCCGTTTCAAACCAATTTCGTGATAATGGATGATGAAAACGGGGGCGTCGGGAATGGGAAAGTGGGGCATAAAAACCTACTTCTTCCAGCGATGCTCGTCCGGGCCTTCACAGCAAGAATCGGCCAGGATCAATTCCCTGGGGGTTTGGGTCTCGAAGGAGAGTGCGTGTATGTGCCCGCCATACGCCTGGATGAGATTGTCGGCCACATACACCTGCTCGGGCGGGCCATAGGCGATGACTCTATGATTGAGCAGCATCATGCGGTCGAAACTGCGGGCCGCCAAATCGAGATCATGGGTGGAGACCAGGGCTGTCACGCCCCGTTCCCGTACAATATTCAAAATATGAAGAATGGCCTCCTGACTGGGTGCGTCCAAGCCCGTAAAAGGTTCATCCAGCAACAAAAGCTCCGCTTCCTGAGCCAGGGCCCGGGCCAAAAACACCCGCTGCTGCTGCCCGCCCGAAAGCTCGCCAATCTGACGTTTGGACAACGCCTTCATATCGACCAACGCCAGAGCGTCATACACGATCTCCCAGTCCCGCTTCGAGGGCCAGCGAAAGAGCCCGATCTTGCCGCTGCGGCCCATCATCACCACATCCGCCACTGTCACCGGAAAATGCCAGTCGATCTGACTGCGCTGCGGCACATAGGCGATGCAGATATGCCCGCCGGGCGGTTGTCCGAAGATGCGTATTTCGCCCGAAGTGGGCTTGATGATGCCGCTGATGGCCTTGAATAACGTGCTCTTGCCGGCACCGTTGGGACCCACCACCGCCACCCGCTCCTGACGCCGCATCTGAAACGTGATGTGATCCAGCGCCAGAAAATCGCCATAACGCACCGTCAGATCGCGCACATCCAGGGCCGGTGCGTCGGCCAGATGTTCATGCTTGGGATAAGAAAGCTGCTGGAAGAATTCGGACATGAGAGGGGAAGCGTGAAAACAGGAGGCGTAAAAGCTCCGATCTCGCTCAGTATATCACACCCGTGCGGCTTCGGAAGTCAGGCGGTGCGAGAAAATGGCGGAAAGGCCTTCATGGCCATGAGCGCGCCCAACACAATGAGCACACTGGCCCAGGCGGCCGTCGCCAGCAGACTTCTGCCCGAAAGCGGCAGCCAGCGCACAAAGCCGCCCAACAGCAATGCCAGCCACATGACGCTCACGCCGACGATCCACAGCCATTGGGCCCAGTTTAGCCAGGCGCATTTACGGTGACCGAATTCGGCCGCCAGCAGGCCCAGCAGGGCGCTGGAAGTCCACAGCAGCAGCATGTCATGCAGATAGAAAATGCGCAGTGCGCCCGCTCCCCAGGCCCAAACGCCCGGAACGATCATCAGCAAGGCGGAGCCGATCTGCACCAGCAGACCCAGCAATCCGAATTTCACCAGCAAGGGCAGATCATCCCGTCGCCGAAAGAATCGATAGAGATAAATTGCAATCACCCCCGCCGCCGCCAGGTTGGAAAAGGAAGCGATCCAGAATAACCAGGCGGGAAGATAATCGGGGGGCATGCCCAGCAGAAATGTAGGAAGGAGAAAGACAGCCAGAAGTTTCGCTGCCGGCAGGTCATTCATCGATTTTTTGTCCTCCAGCCAGGCGACAATGGCCCCAAAGACCGCCAGCAGCAGCCAGCCGGTGGTGAAAAGATCGAGGAAAAGGTGCAGAAAGAGCTGTTTGACGAAGTCAATTTCGATTTTTGCGGCCATGAGACCGGGCTCGGCCATGGCCCCCATGCTGGCGATGAAAAGTAGAATGATGGCCCAATTCCACAGGTGCACCGGCTGCGGCGTCCGGGCCATGTTGCGGGTGGCCCGCCAATATAGCGCCATGAACCAAAACCAGGTCAATCCCGCAAACCCGGCGCTCATGGCTCCCAGGGGCAGTTGGGCCGAACCGATTTGCGTCACCCCGTAGCCGTTGGGCCAGAAGGCGGCGAGCTGAGAGAGGGAAAAGAGCAGCGTTGCCGCCATTTGCCAGCGCACGCCTCTGGGCAAGGGCTGACCAGTGTACGCAGGCAAGCGCCGCCAGATGAGCGTCATCAGGGCGAGAATGGTCCAGCCGAACATGGTGTGGCTGTGAGCATGGATAACGTTGTGAAATTCGCCCCAGCCTGCAGGCATGCCATAAGCCAGGCCAAAGCGCAAAAAGGATCCTGTCGATCCGGCGAGAACAAGGATTAATAGGGCGAGAAAGGCGTATTTTCGGGCAAAGGCGAGAGATGGACGCATGATCGGACGTTGATGAAAGGGGGGCGGGAAGCTCAGCGCCCGGGAGGGAAGAGAGCGATGACGTCGCCTGCGTTCAACGGCTGATCAAAACCGCCGTGATAGCGAACTTCTTTGCCGTTGAGCAAAATGCGCCAATAGGGCCCCTGACGGGGAACGTAGACTTTCTCGAAATCAGTGGACCAGGTCGCCTCCACATCGCCCTCGGGTGCGCGCCAACTCACTTCAAAAAATTCCTGCCGGAGAACGGGATGATAGTTGAAGAATTTACGCAGCGCATCCGCCAGCATATCATCGCTGTGGATGTGCACGGTCTGCTCCTCGCGCTCGGCCATGGCCTGCAATTTGCCATAGAGCTTGATGACAACGGTGAGCGGGCCGTCATCCAGCTTGCGGGCGGCCTCATATCCGGCCAACATCTGATAATTCTGCAACATCAGATATTTATCCCAGCCGCCGATGGCGATAGCCGCCAGTTCCCGCTCGTGGCCATAATGCAGAATGCGTTCGGCGAAATGGGCCTGCACCATGGAGACGGCGCCCATCACCCATTGCGGCGGCGTGTGCGTGGCCCGCGGCCCATGCCCGGCGTGCAGAATGCCGGCCTGAAAGAGATACCGGGCGAATTCATCGCTGAGATCCACGCCAATGGCCCGGGCCATCCAGGTGGCGAAAAATTGACGGCGCTCCTCCAGGTGTTCTTCATCCATCTCTTGCTCCCACCCCAAAATCGAGGCGGTCTCATCGAAGCTTGCCAGATAATCGTAGGCCCCGACCACGAATTCGGCTGCGTCTCTGAGCAGGGTTTCGGATGTGCGACGCATGGCCACGATGACATTTTCGTCTTCCAGCCCCAGATAGGCGATAAGTCGCCGCCACATGTGCTGCGGGTCTTCCAGCCCGGTGAGTTCCATGGAGAATTCCCCGGTTTGGGGATGGGCGATTAAAGATTCAAGCATGATGCACCTCGTTGGATCGAAATGGACAATTGGCAAAACAGGACGCCCGCACGACGTCTGTTATTTTAGAGAGGTCAGGGCGAAAAAACGTTACAACCTTCCGGCAGTTGCTATTTGCCAATCAAGATACCATTGATGTTCTCTTCGCGGCAATCGCAGGCGGTGATTTTTTGGCCCTGCGGCCCGATCATGCCCCCGGCGTAGGCCGAATTCCCGGCAAATGCGGTCCAGCCATCCAGTTGCAAGGGGATGGGCCCGCCCGCGGCCACCCAGACGCCATTGTAGCGGCGGGCGATGTGCAGATGGGAGCTGGCGGCCCGTCCGCCCTCGCAGGAGGGGCGCCCGATGGGATCGCCGATTTGTAAATGCGTTCCTGCGGGCGGGCGGTCGGCGATATGCAGATATTGCAGCACCCAGCCGGTGCGCATATCGCCATCTCCATCCAGATCCTCCAGCAACTCGCCGCGGTTGTTTCGCACCACCAGGCCCGACGCCGCAGCCCGGGCCCAGGTTTGCGCCGGGGCGCATGCGCCGATAGGCGCGTCTTGCGGCACAAAATCCAATGCCGCCCAACTGCTGCCTGCGCCCCAGGCGCCATGCGGTCCGCCGGTCAGATACCACCACTCGCCCGGTTCCCAGGGAAACGCCAGCGAGGGTTGTTGCAACCCCCTGGGCAATATGCGCCCTTGATCATATTGAAAAGGATCGCCAAACAGGCGGTGATAAGCGTCCATAAAGGCGTCGAGCTCGGCGGGCAGCCCGGAGAAAGTCGTATCCTGAGCCAATGTGCGCTGGATGGCGATGGTTCCCGGGTTCAACCCGGGTGCGCCGCGGGCGATGCTGTAATCCCGGAAACGGACGCCGGTCTCGCCCCGTTCCATCCAGCCGTAGAAGCCGCTGTTGAGGGCGGCGGCGGCCCATTCCAACTGCACTTCCAGACCCCCGCCGTTGGCCAGATGCCCCATGGGAAAATCGCGTTCCTGTGCTTGCGGCTCTTCGGGATTCGTCACCCAGCCGCTACGGGCCTCCAGCATGGCCAGGAGGACGCGCGGGCCCACGCTATAACGCATGGCCACATAATCCACCAGTTGCGCCCCGCTCAGGGTCTGTCCATCGAACCAGGGTTTGGCGTAGTGGGCCAGCCAACCATCCTGTTGGGCGACAAAAGCCGCAACGTCAAAATCAAGATAGGCGGGGCCATACACCAGTTCGCTATCGGGCAGAAGTGTTTGATCCGGGGTGAAACGATTCGTCTGATAAGGGATCATCAGCCTTTGGCCTACGGCCACCGCGTTGGGATTTTCGATGGCGTTATAGCTGATGAGCGCATCCAGCGAAACGCGATAGCGGGCGGCGATGGTGGAGAGAAAATCGCCCTGACGCACCACTGCCGGCACCGCGGCAATATCTGGCGAGACGGTGGGGCCGGGCGTCGGCGTCGGCGTCAGCGTGGGGAGGGCGGTGGTTGTGGACGTCGATGTCGGCGGAAGCGTTGGCGTGGGGGTCAAGGTGGCGGCGGGCGCTGGCGCATCTGTGGCGGTCCGGGAGGCGGATGGTTGCGCAGCCACAGGCGCGGATGGCGTTTGGGGCGCGCGACCGCACGCTGTCAGCGGCAAAACTGTCATCAGCATCAAAAGCAGCCCCGGCCACCGAGCCCGATTGGAAAAGAGAGAAAAAAGATGGTCGATCATCAGCTTATCCTGTCGTCGGCGGCAAGTATAACATAATCAGGTCATATCCGAGAGACGCCGGGCGTCGATGGGCGGGCGTCGCCGCTTTGATCGCCAAAAAACTTGACATGCCGGGGCTCTTTCGCTATACTTGCAACTGTCGTCGGGGCGTAGCGCAGCTCGGTAGCGCGCTTGAATGGGGTTCAAGAGGTCGGGCGTTCGAATCGCCCCGCCCCGACTACGTTGGGCCGATGGGAGACCATCGGCCCTCCTTTTTGGCATCTCGTCGTCGCCGACACCCCCTCTCTACTCCTGCGATCAAAGAAGATCTCCGTGGAAAGTCAGTATTTCGATCTGGATGAAGCTATTTGGAAGCGCAGCCTCGACGCGCTCACAGAAGGGGAACGCGAGTTGTTGGCACGGGTGCGCAAGGCGCTGCCCATCGCCGCGGATGTTTCCAGATCTGATATCTTTTTATTTTTCCCTGGGGACGAACAGTTTTGCGTGGCCATCCACGCCCGATCCCACGCTATGGCTACGCTTTATGACACGCCTCAGGCGGGACGCTGCCTTACTCGGGAAGAACGCCCCTGGATGTGGCAGGCGGTGACCAAAGGCGTTTATGATTCTCATGTGCTGAAGGAGATCCCCGATGTGCGCACCGAGGTGCAGCAACAGATGTGGCCGGTGCTGGGTGAATCGGGCCAGGTAATCGCTGCGGTGGGGGCTTGCACCAATGCCGTGGAAATCACCCGCCATAAACGGCGCGCCCGTTCTTTCCAGCGGGCGCTGGCTCATTTTTTCTGGATGCTGGTGCGGGGAGATTTTCGGGGATGCGAAACGCTGCCGCCTTTTACCGATCGCAGCGGCATTATCTTCATCGATGGTTTGTGGCGTTATCGTTATCTCAGCGGCATCGCCGCCAATGTTTATCGCCGCATGGGTTATCTGGACGATTTGCGTCTGCGCACGCTGGATGAAGTGGCCGCTGGCGATCACGATCTGGTGCGGCGGGCCTGGGAGGAAAATCGCTGTATTTTCTCAGAAGACATCATCCGCGATCGCGTATTGCAGCGCAGCGTGATCCCGCTTTTCGGCCAACCCGATCATCTCAGTTTTTGGGAAAATCTACGCTGGGGCGGCAAGTCACGCGATCGCTATGGGGCGTTGCTGCTGGTCAATGATATCACCGAAGAGCGGGAGATGGATCAGGAGCTGAAGGTCAAATCGGCGATGATCAAGGAGGTGCATCACCGCCTGAAGAACAATCTGCAATTGTTGATCTCGGTTATGCGGATGCAGATTCGGCGGGCGCAGTCCCAAGAGGCCCGGCAGCTTCTGCAGGAAGCCAGCAACCGCCTTCTCAGCATGTCGGTCATCCACGAAGCCCTCTCTTATGGCGAGGGTGAGACGCTGAATCTGAAAGATGTGATCATGCAGATCGTTCCGCAAACGCAGGCGAGCATGGTGGGGCCGCATCGGCATATCCGTATTCGCGTTGCAGAGGCGGATGATGTCATTCTGCCCACCAACAAGGTCACGACCTGTTCGCTGGTGTTCAATGAATTGCTGCTCAACGCTGTCAAGCATGGTTTCAGGGAACAACAGGCGGGCGAGATTCGTATTTATCTCCATGATAAAGGTGATCATGTCGAGCTGATTATGGAGGACACCGGCCAGGGACTCCCGGCTGATTTTTCTCCGGAGGAGAATGCCAGCATCGGTCTTGACATTATCCGCACTCTGGTGCAGGATGATCTGAAAGGAACTATTACATTCACTACTCGATCAGAGGGGGGCGCCCGGGCAAGATTGATCTTCCCCAAGGATGCCCTCGGAGGCAAAGAACAATGACATCAGCACTACGAACACGCATCATCATTGCCGACGATGAATCCCTGATTCGCCGCGATCTGCGCGAAATGCTTACAGATCAGGGCTATCTGATCATTGGCGAGGCCAGCGACGGGCGCACCGCCGTGGAAATGGCCCGCAAACTGAAGCCCGACCTGGTCATTATGGACATTCGATTCGAGGGCGACGATTTTGATGGCATTGATGCCGCACAGATTCTGACATCGGAGGAGATAGCGCCTGTGCTGCTGCTCAGCGCCTACAGCCAGCGCGACCTGGTGGAGCGCGCCAAGGAATCGGGCGTGGTCGGCTATCTCGTCAAGCCGTTTTCCGAGGCGGATTTGGTTCCGGCCATTGAAACGGCGCTGGAACGTTTCAGGGAATTTCGCGTCATCAAAAAAGAAGCTAAAGACCTGCGCCGCACCCTGGAAACGCGCAAGGCGGTGGATCGGGCCAAGGGACTGTTGATGGACAAAGAGGGCATGAGCGAGCGAGAAGCCTTCCGGCGCATTCAGAAGCTCTCCATGGATTCGCGCAAACCCATGCGCGTGGTGGCCGAAGCCATCGTACTGGCGCATCAAATCCGCGAGATGGAAGACTGACGCCAATACATTTGGATGCGTCCTGACCTGGCTGAGCCAGAACCAAAGAGCTGGACTCTGGCGTTTTTGATTTTGACGCGAATTGACACGAATTATACGAAAAAAGAAGAGAAAAATTCGATAAATTCGCTTAATTTGTGTCAAAAAATGACTTGAAAAGCGGCCAAAATGATTTTCGCCAGACTCCAATAAAGAGGAACACAGAGAAATCTCCCCAAATGCCTCTGTAAGCTCCTGTTTTCCTCCGCGGCTCTCTGTGGGTGCGGTTCAATTTTGGGGCAAACTGTCCGATGGCGCACTGACCGAGTGAACTCGGACGCTTCAGGCGCGGGCCCCCGCTTTGAAACGCATCTGCTCTACGCCTAACGTTTGAGTCGCCCTGCGGGTTGTGCTACAATCGGGCTGCCTCGGTACGATTCAACGCACTCATCCCACAGGACTTATGCAGACCATCAAATTGCTGGCGACATTGCAGAAAATCGATCTGGCGCTGGATGCTGACAGACGTCAGTTTGCCGAAAACAAGCAGGCCATGCAGCCCTCGCCCGAACTACAAGCTATGCTGAAGCAGATGAAGGAGGCCGAAGCCCGACTGAAACACTGGCGCAAGCAGCGCCGGGAGCGGGATGAAAAAGTGACGGAGCTTTCTGATAAGATAACCATGCTGGAAAAGCAGCTTTATGGCGGGCGCATCAAAGACGCCCGGGAACAGGTGTCCATGCAGCAGAATATCGAATCACTGAAACGACATCTGGCCACGCTGGAAGAATCTGCGTTGGAGGCGCTGCTGGAGCAAGAGGAAGCGGCAAAAAGACTGGCCGAGACGCAGAACGCTTTTGCCGCCATGAAACAGGCCTGGCAGGAGAAGAAAACGGCGCTGGAAAAGGAGCAAGAGGCGCTGGTCGTTCATGCTCGCGGCCTGAAGGCGAAACGGGAGCAGGTTGTCGCCACACTGCCCGCGGCGGATTTAAAGCGTTATGAGGCCATGCGCAAGAAACTGGGCGGTCTGGCGGTGGTCCAGATGAATGGACGGAGCTGTGGCGGTTGCGGGGCGTCTTTGCCCACCGCAGTGGTGCAAAAAGTGCATGAGGGGCAGACGGTAAAATGTCCCATCTGCGGGCGTTTGCTTTATGATTGACAAACAATTCTCACAAGTTTATGATTATTCCATGCAGAATAAAATTTCCCCCGAATTCTGGTCCTGGCTACACCAGCACCCCGACGACGCCGTCGCCGCCATCATCCGCACAAAGACGCTTTCACCCGAGATAGAACTGGCTGTGCGGGATGCAGGATGCAATATCAGGCGTCGTTTGCAATTGCTGCCGTCTCTGGCGGTGGAGGGTCCAGCCCATGCTTTGATGGCGCTGGCGGAAGAACCCTGGGTGCAACGCATTGAGCCGGACCAGGTCTTGCGCGCATTCTGAGAGGTGTCCCCCATGTCCAGCGCCAAAATTCATCCTTCGCTGCGCGAAGCGCTCTCGATGGCGCGATCGGCTGCAGCGGAGATCGAACCCCGGCCCATCCCCATCATCGTGCGTTATCGTCAGCCGCGAGAAATGCCTGTAGCGGCATTTGCGGCGGACGCCGCCATCACGCCGCAGCGCACATTCGATCTGGTCCCCGGCGTTTCCATCGAGGCCACGCCCGATGAGATCGACCGACTGGCCGCACATCCGGCGGTGGAGCGCATCTGGTATGACATGCCCGTCCACGCGCTGTTGGATGTCTCTGTTCCTCACATCGGAGCCAAAAAAGTTTGGGCTCAGGGCGATGAGGGGGCGGGCGTGAAGGTGGCCATTCTGGACACCGGCTGCGACATGAATCACCCGGATCTCAAAGATCGGGTGCGGGCGGCCGAGGACTTTTCTGGCAAGGGATCGGCGCAAGATGGCAACGGGCACGGCTCCCACGTCGCCGGCATCATCGCCGGAACGGGCGCGGCCAGTCAGGGCAAATATCGCGGGGTGGCCCCGGCCGCGGATTTGTATATCGCCAAAGTGCTGGATGATAGGGGCAGCGGCCGCATGAGCGATGTGATGGCGGGCCTGGATTGGGCGGTGTCGCACAAGGCTCAGGTGGTCAATCTCAGCCTGGGCAGCAGCATGAGTTGCGATGGCACCGACGCGCTTTCCGAAGCCTGCGACGCGGCAGTAGGACGAGGCGTTGCGGTGGTGGTCGCCGCCGGAAACAGCGGCCCGGGCTCGCGCACCGTGGGCGCGCCCGGCTGCGCCCGCGAGGTCATCACCATTGGCGCCAGCACCGATAACGATGACGTCGCTAATTTCTCCTCGCGCGGGCCCACCTCCGACGGGCGGGTCAAGCCCGATGTGGTGCTGCCCGGCGTGAATATTATCTCGGCGCGAGCGGCGAACACCTCGCTGGGCGGGCCGGTGAATGCGCATTACACCTCTCTTTCCGGCACCAGCATGGCGACGCCGCATGCTGCGGGCGTGGCCGCGTTGCTTCTGGCCGCCAACCCCGCCCTTTCTCCCCGCCAGATCAAGGACATCTTCAAGGCCACGGCGGTGGATTTGGAGCTGAGCCTGAACACCCAGGGCTCGGGCCGGGTGAACGCCTACGCCGCCTGGAAGATGGCCCGATCGGGCGCGCCGGAGCCGGCGCCGGAGCCCACGCCGCCACCACCCTCTCCGCCCTCCCCGCCGCCACCGCCGCCCGAACAAGAGCCGCCCGGCTGTCTTCCCGCCCTCCTGCAAATCATCCTGGGCAGC
>JALSPL010000531.1 GCA_026985975.1 Anaerolineae bacterium
GCTCTACAAGAAGCCTCATGGCAAATATCACATGGAGATATGCACCAATGTTTCCTGTATGTTGCGGGGGGCGGAAGAGACGGCTGAGGCGCTGAAGGAGAAGCTGCATATCGATTTTGGAGAGACGACGCCCGATGGCAATTTCACCCTCAGCGAGATGGAATGTCTGGGCTCTTGCGCCACCGCACCGGTGATTTTCGTGCGCAAGGATCACAGCGATTGGGGACGTTACTACGAAGGCGTCACGCCCGACAAGATCGATGATATGCTCAACGAGCTGCTCTCGGATGAAGCGCTGCCCGAGGGGCGTTGGCCCGAAGACAGGCCCTATCATCACGATCACTTCAGCGGCAACGACGAGTTGCCCGAAACCAATTACATACTCAGCCGCATCGACAAGCCCGACAGCCACACCATCGAGAGCTATCTGGCCGACGGCGGCTATGAGACGGCCAGGAAAGTCCTGCAAATGGCCCCGCAGGATGCGGTCAACGTGGTGAAGACGGCGGGGCTGCGGGGGCGCGGGGGCGCAGGCTTCCCTGCCGGCGTCAAATGGGGCTTCTTGCCCAAGGACGTCTATCCCCGCTATCTGGTGGTCAACGGCGATGAATCAGAGCCGGGCACGTTCAAAGACCGATTGATCCTGGAATTCGATCCGCACTCCCTCATCGAAGGCATCATCTGCGCCACCTGGGCCATTCAGGCGCATTACGCCTTTGTTTATATCCGCGGCGAGTACACGCATCCCCAAAAACGCCTGCGAGAGGCCATTGCCGAAGCCAGGGCAATGGGCTTTTTGGGCAAGGGCGTCTTCGGCTCCGATTTCGATCTGGAAATCATTGTGCATTCGGGCGCCGGGGCCTACATCTGCGGCGAGGAAACTGCGCTGCTGAGCTCCCTGGAAGGCTATCGCGGACATCCCCGTCTGAAACCGCCCTTCCCCGCGGTGGAGGGTCTGTACGCCAAGCCAACCATCGTCAACAACGTGGAAACCATCACCCAGGTGCGTCACATCATGCAGCATGGCGCAGACTGGTATCATCAGTGGGGCACCGATCGCAGTCCGGGCATCCAACTGCTGTCGGTCAGCGGCCAGGTGAAAAAGCCGGGCGTGTATGAAGTGCCCTACGGCATCACCCTGCGCCAGCTCATCTACGATCTGGCGGGCGGCACGGTGGATGATCGCCCCATCAAGAGTATCGTGCCGGGCGGCCTTTCTATGCCTCAGCTCACCGCTGACCAACTGGACACCCCCATGGATTTCGAATCCCTGGCCGCGGCCGGGTCCATGCTGGGCTCGGGCGGCGTCATCGTCATCTGCGAGGGCGAGAATGTCGTGCCCATCGCTCGCCGCACCTCCGCTTTCTATCGCGAAGAATCTTGCGGCAAATGCACCCCCTGTCGCGAAGGCGGCACATGGATAGAGACGATTCTGGAGCGCATCGAAGCGGGCCAGGGCACGCTGGAGGATTTGCAGGAGATCGAGCATATCTCCAAATACATCGAACAGCAATCCTTCTGTCCCTTTGGGGCGGCTTCGGTGTGGGGCGTGCAGAGCATGTTGCGCAACTTCCGCCCCGAATTCGAGCAATACATTCTGGAAACCAATCCCGAACAAAAGAAACCCGATATTCCCGCCCGGCCGATTTATCGTCAATATCACGGCCAACTGTTGGAGAATAAGTTGGATTAGGGACGGAAATGGCAGTTTGCGCCATTCCGATTCAAAACCCCACGGCGATTCTCCTTTAATCATCAATCATTAATCATTCGTCATCCCCCCTTTTGTTATGTCCGACTGGATTACCATCACCATTGACGGCAAAGAAGTCAAAGCCAAGCAGGGCGAGCTTCTGACCGAAGCCGCAGCCCGCGCGGGCATTCACATCCCCGTGTTCTGTTCGCATCCCAAATTGGATCCTCTGGGCGCGTGTCGTATGTGCCTGGTAGAAACCGAAGGTCGACGCGGCAAGATGCTGGTGACCGCCTGCACCACGCCCGTAAATGATGGCGCTGTCTTCTATTATGATTCGCCCCGGGCCAAAGACGCCCGCGCTGGCACCATGGAGCTGATCCTGGCCAACCACCCCCTGGATTGCCCCATCTGCGATAAAGGCGGCGAGTGCGACTTGCAGGATCAGGCCATGGAACATGGCACGGGCCACTCGCATTACTGGGAAGAAAAACGGCACAAGGAAAAGAACTATCCGCTCAGCGATCTCATCATGCTGGATCAGGAGCGCTGCGTCACCTGCTGGCGATGCATTCGCTATTTGGAGCAATGGGAGGACAAACCCCAGCTCGGACTGTTCAACCGCGGCAGCGCCACGGTCATCGATAAATTCCCTGACGCCGAGCTGGACGCCTACACCAGCGGCAGCATCGTGGACATCTGCCCGGTGGGGGCGCTTACCAACCGCCTCAGTCGTTTCCGCTATCGTCCCTGGCGGCTGGAGCACACCGATTCCATCTGCACCCACTGCGGCATGGGCTGCAATTTGCGCATCGACACCCGCGATTTTCGGGTGCGTCGCAATGTGGCCCGCACCAACATGGCTGTCAACGATGAGTGGATCTGCGACAAGGGCCGCTTCGCCAATGGGTTTGCCTTCAGCGAGCAGCGTCTGATCCAGCCGCTGGCCCGCATTGACGGCGAGTTGCAGCCTGTCTCCTGGAGCGAGGCGCTGGATCGGGTGGTGGCGGGCCTGAAGGATGTCGTAGCCCGACATGGCGCGGCCTCGGTGGGCGGCATTGGCTCCGCCAAACTCTCCAATGAGGCCAACTATCTGCTGGGCAAATTCATGCGCGGTCTGGTGGGAACCAACAATGTCGATTTTCGAGAAGGATCGGCCCTGAAAGCAGAACGGCGCGGCATTCCCAGTCTGAAAGCGGCCCGCGAAGCAGATCTCATCGTGCTAATGGGCGTCGATCCTTCAGAAGAGATGCCGGTGTTGGCCAACTTCCTCAAGCGGGCGGTCAAACGCGGCGGCGCTCCCGTCATCATCGTGCATTCCCGCCGCATCGAGCTGACCAAATACGACGGCGTTTTCTTCAATCCCGCCCCGGGCGAAGAGTCGCCCCTGTTCGACGCCCTGACCAAAGCTTCGCTTCAGGCCCGCAACGAGGCCAGCCCCGATTGGCTGGCCGAAGTGGAAGTGGATGAGGAGACCAGAAAAGCCGCGGCGCTGTTGGCGAAAGCGGAAAAGCCTTTCATCATCTACGGAACCGATTACGCCTGGGGTTACGGTTCCGCCAGCATTGTCCAGGCCCTGACCAACTGGATTGTCGCCGCCGGACATGGCGACCGCCTGGGATTCTTGCACAGCCAGGCCAATGCAGTGGGCGCGGCCGACATGGGCTTGATGCCCGATCTGCTTCCCGGACAGCGTCCTCTGACCGACGCCGCCGCCCGAGCGCAACTGGAAGCGCTTTGGCAGACGGAACTGTCGGCTCAGGCGGGCCTGGGCTACAGCGGCATGATCGCCTCGGCCCTGGGGCGCATCAAGGCGCTTTACATCATGGGCGCCGATCCCGTGGGCGAAAAACCCGGCTATCAAAAAGAGCTTTCCTCGTTGGATTTCCTGGTCGTGCAGGACCTGTTCCTGACCGAGACCGCAAAGCTGGCCGATGTGGTGCTGCCAGCAGCCTCCTATGTGGAGAGCGCCGGCACCTTCACCAGCACCGAGCGTCGGGTGCAAAAAGCGCCGCAGGCCGCCAAAGCAGTGGGCGACTCCCTGCCCGATTGGACCATCCTCATGCACATCGCTCGTCGTTATGCGCCCGAAAAGGCCGACGCCTGGCGCACCCCCTCGGTCGAGGCCATCTTTGCCGAGATCACGCAGGCGGCGCCGCAGTACGCCGGTTTCACCTGGGAGAATCTGGGCGATTCGGGGCGGCAATGGGCCTGGGACGCTTTGCCCGCCCCACGGGAAATCGTCGCCTATCAGGCCAGCGAGCCAGCTCCTATCGACAAAACCTTCAACATGCGTCTGGTTACAGGCTCATTGCTGTGGGATGACGGCAATGTCTTCGCCGCCACCGAACGCATGGCCAGCCTGGGCCGCAAAGGCGTATGGCTGCATCCTGCCGACGCCGAAGCCCTGGGCGTTTTCGAGGGCGACGCCATCGCCGTGCGCTCGCGGGAAGCCAGCCTGGAACTGCCCCTGTACATCTCTCCCCGCATTCGCCCCGGCACAGTTTTTGTCCCCTTCTCCCTGAAAGACGCCCCCGTGGGCGAGCTTTTCGATGAGTATGGCCCCCGCACCACCGTGGCCGTATACCGCGCCTGAAAGCGCACAACTCATCATTCGTCTCTTATGATCCGCAGCCCCTTCACCCCACCGCTACGCTGATGATCACAACCATCCTCATTTCCCTAGTCAAAAGCCTCGTTCTTATCCTTGTATTGCTGGGCGGATTTGCGTATCTCACTTATTATGAGCGCAAAATTCTGGGCCGTTTCCATGTGCGTCTGGGCCCGAACCGCGCCGGGCCATTCGGCCTGCTACAACCCATTGCTGACGCGGTCAAGGCAATTTTCAAGGAAGAAGTGGTTCCGGGTCATATCAAGGATAAATTGATCTATCTGCTGGGACCCATCCTTACCATGATCACCCCGTTGATCGCCTTTGCCGTCATTCCCATGGCACCCGATCTAACCATTGGCGGCGTCACCATCCATTTTTACATCGCCGACGCCAATATCGCCCTCCTCTACATCGTAGGCGTGACGAGCTTTGCTGCGTATGGCGTGATTTTGGGCGGTTGGAGCAGTAACAACAACTATGGCCTGCTGGGGGCCTTGCGCACTGCTTCGCAAATGATCAGCTACGAACTGCCTTTGGGCATTCTGATCGTGGCTATCGTGCTGTCCACCAACATTGGGCGTGACCAGGGCTCCATGAGTCTGGTGGAGATCCTCAATCGGCCTCGCCCCTGGTGGTTGTGGTTGTGGCTGTTGTTGGCTTTCCCCGCCTTCTACATCACCATGCTGGCCGAGAACAATCGCAGCCCCTTCGACCTGCCCGAAACCGAGAACGAACTCGTCGCCGGTTATCAGACCGAATATGGCGGCATGAAATTCGCCATGTACATGATGGGCGAATATCTGAGCATGATCGCCAGCAGCGCCCTCATGGTCACCCTGTTCTTTGGCGGCTGGCACGGACCGCTGGCTACGCCAGGAACCTGGTATGGCCCACTGATCGGCTTCGGCTGGTTCGCCATCAAGATTATCATCGTTCTTTTCCTTTATCTCTGGGTGCGGGCCAGCGTTCCCCGCATTCGATACGATCAGCTTCTGGCATTCAACTGGAAAGTGTTGTTCCCCTTCTCCCTTATCTACATGGCCATCACCGCAGTCATGGTGGCGCTGCTTTAAGTCTTCGTTCAAAAACAAACTCTTTTTCACCCTCCCTTTTATTATGAGCGGATTGAAAGAATTGGTTCAAGGCGCCGAATTCATTGCCAAGTCAATGGGCGTCACCCTGAAAACCCTGGTTACCGAAGCCCCCAATACGGTGCAGTATCCAGAAGAGCCCGTCGCCATGTATCCCCGTTTTCGGGGACTGCATGAACTGCGTCGCTATGAGGATGGCATGGAGCGCTGCATTGGCTGCTCTTTGTGTGAGGCCGCCTGCCCCACCGGCGCCATCTATGTGCTGGCGGCAGAGAATGATCCGAGCAACCCTGTTTCGCCGGGCGAGCGCCATGCCGAGGTTTATGAGGTCAATTTGATGCGCTGCATTTTCTGTGGCGATTGTATGCGGGCCTGCCCCACCGAAGCCATTGTGCTGGGCCACAACTTCGAGCTGGCCCAATACGATCGGGTTGATCTGATTCTGGATAAGGAAGCGCTGCTGAATCCCCCCACTCCAAACGTCATCATCCGCCCCGACGCTTGACGCGTGAGATGTAAGACGCAAACTCGACATCTTTTTCATTTACACCCTGTTTCCGACATTATGAGCCTGATCTCCTTTTTCATCCTTGCCTTTTTTGCTCTGCTCACAGCATTGGGCGTGCTTCTCAGTAGGAACGCGATTTATAGCGCTTTGTCGCTGCTGGCGCATTTCCTGGTCATCGCCCTGCTCTATTTCTCCCTGTCGGCGCAGTTTTTAGGCATCGTGCAGGTCATCGTATATGCAGGAGCCATTGTGGTGCTATTCCTTTTCGTGATCATGCTGATCGGCGGGACCATCACTCCGGTCATTCACGAAAAACGGAACGCCGCCCGCATTGCCGCGGTGGCGTTGGGAGCAGTTTTCCTGCTGGGGCTGTTGATCGCTCTCGTCAAAGGGCTTCCCGCAGGAGCGACGCCTGTGGGAGCGCCCGATGCAGGCAGCGTGCAGGCTGTGGCCGGGCCGCTTTACACCACATATCTGCTGCCCTTCGAACTGGCCTCGGTGCTGTTGCTGACGGGTATGTTGGGCGGCATCGTGTTGGCGTTGAAAGAAAGAAAAGGCGTAAGGACTAAAGATTAAATGATTAAAGATTCAGATGACCGAACAGCAGTATTTTGTCCGACACTTTTTAATCATCAATCATTTGTGATATTGCCATGACCCCGACATCCTTTATCCTGATATTATCCGCCATGATTTTCACCATTGGCGCCGTAGGCGTGCTGGTTCGCCGCAACGCCCTCATCATTTTCATGAGCGTGGAAATGATGCTGAACAGCGTCAATCTGACTCTGGTGGCGCTGGCCAACCAGTGGGGCAACCTCACCGGCCAGATATTC
>JALSPL010000532.1 GCA_026985975.1 Anaerolineae bacterium
CAATGTCGGCGCTTTTCTGCTGTTGCTGGCCATCGAAAAGAAGAGCGGCGGCTCCACCGACATGGAACAATTCGACGGCCTGGCCACCCGCTCGCCCGGCATCGCCCTGCTGATGGCCTTTTTCCTCCTCTCTCTGGCGGGCGTGCCGCCCACGGCCGGTTTCATCGGTAAATTCTACGTCTTCGCGGCCGTCATCAATCAACAGATGCTGGTGCTGGGCGCACTGGCCGCACTGAATACCATCATCGCCGCGTTCTACTACCTGAATGTCATTCGCCACATGTACTTCTCTGAGAGTACGGTGGAGGGGGGCGTTACGGCCGGCCGCGGGCTGATGACCGTGCTTGTTGTCAACGCCGTCATGATTTTCGCCATCGGCATCTTGGCCCAATTCTTCATGGCCTGGGTGAACAGCTCGGTGACCATGCTGGTCGCCAATGGTTTCTAGCAACGGCCGACAGTCTGCGGTCAATCTCAAATGAACCTCCGGCCCGTCTCACATTGTGGGGCGGGCTTTTTGTGAAACGGGCGCGAAGCGCCTAAAGAGCCTGAGTTCACTCGGTCGGTGCGCTATCGGACAGTGTGCCCCCCAAATTGCAACGCACCCCCTCAGGCGCGCTGGTTGGCAAATCTTAATGCGTCCTGTATAATCAAGATGTGAAATGCCAAAATTTGCTTTCGGGAGGCCATGTTGTTTGATAGCGAGGGTAAATCCGTCTGGAAACAGCCAGCCATCCTCTCCTCGACTTTGACGGGAAAGCAACATCTGGCCGTGGACAGGATTGACGACCAGGAGTGGATCGCTGTTTGGGCGGATGACGGCGGCGCGGACAATGACAGGGGCTCTGACATCCTCATGCAGAATCTGCCCATCCCCCATTCGACGCAATTGGCCAATCCCGCCTCGGTGTTTTGTGAAGAACAGAGCGGCTCGCTGGAGACCCGCACCGACGCCGACGGCAATCAGAATGGCTATTGCATCTTCGCCGACGGCAGCGAATGTGAGCAGTGGGCCTTTTTTCGCGGCGAATGCAAGCCGGGCCAGTAAAATTGAGTTTTCAAACCCTCTCAAAGTAACTGCTTAGGTAGACCGATCTTAGCCACGAAGACACGAAGAAAAACGAAGAATCGAAGAAAAAAATAAAAAAACTTCGTGTCACTTCGCTTTGCTCAGTGCATGCTTCGCCCCCTTCGAGCCTTCGTGGCGAAAGGTTTAACGGAAATCGACCATCAACGTTAGTAGTCACCTCTCACAAGGAGAGAACATAAATGTGTACAAGTTTTGTCATCAAAACGAAAGACGGCAGCCCCATCTATGGGCGCACTATGGAATGGGGGGCGTTTGATCTCCATGCCGAACTGGCGCTGGTGCCGCGCGGGCAATCCTTTGTTTCTGAATTGGGCGGCGGTCAAAAGGGGTTGTCCTGGCGCAACAAGTATGGCTTCGTGGCCATCAACGCTGTCAAGAAGCCCTTTGTCACCGATGGCATGAATGAAACGGGGCTGACCCTGGGCGTCCTGTATTTCCCCGAGTTTGCCGAATATCAGTCGTTGGAAGCGGGCAAAGAGGCCAACACCATCAATAACGTTGATTTATCTGCTTACATTTTGGGCCAATTCGAGACCGTCGAGGAAATTCGGGAAGCGTTGCCTGAGCTAAGAGTGGTTTACAACGAGGACATTGTCGAGGCGTTTGGCGCCCCGGCTCCTCTGCATCTGGTCGTCACAGATGGATCGGGCGCTTCGATTGTGATCGAGTATGTGAAAGGCGCGCTGCACATTCATGACAATAAAATCGGGGTGATGACCAACGCCCCCACCTATGAGTGGCATCTCTTGAATCTGCGAAACTATCTGCATCTCCGGGCGTTTGGCGGCGCCATCCGCAACGAGATCAATGGCGTCAGTCTTGCGCCTTTCGGTGCGGGCAGCGGCATGTTGGGGCTGCCGGGCGACGCCACCCCCGTCTCTCGCTTTGTGCGGGCGGTCGCATTCACCCAGACGCTGATCCCACCCGAAGATGTGCAGGCGGGGATTAACGAAGCATCCCGCATTCTCAACAACTTTGACATCTCCAGGGGGCTGGTGCGAGAGGGAGAAAGCTCGGAGAACTATCACCTCAATTTTACCCAGTGGACAACCATCGGAGATATCAGAAACAAGCGCTATTATTGGTGGACAGAGCATAATCGCCGGATGCGCATGGTGGATCTGAATGCACTGAATTTCGATGGTGGCTCTGTTCGTTCTATTCCGCTGGATGAAGTGCGAGAAGAAGACATAAAAGATCGGACAAACGAATTGTTTTCTCGTTAATTCACCTTTTGGAGGAGAATGAAAAATGAAAGGCGGGCCCGCGTGGAAATCCCATGCGGGCCTGTCTTGCGTCCTGGCCCGCATCGGGGTAAGATCAGCTCATGCGCAGGCCCCGATTGTTCCGCTCTATTCGCATCTGGCTGATTCCCGGCATCCATGTCAAGCGTTGGTTGATCGCGTTGCTGCTGGGGATTACTCTGATCAGCCTGGGATTGGCTTATTTGCTGCGGGCGGCGTATCTGGCCGGGCCGTATCCGCCTTTCGTTTACTGGATGACCCTGCAATTTTTGCCCCATGCGCTAAGAGCGGTGTTGCTGGGGACGGCTGGCATCATCCTGACGACTCTTGGGTTCATCAAGCTCAACCAATCATTGCTGGCGCCTTTCACCTCGCCCGATGAGGATGTGGCGGCGCAGGTCTATCGCCATCGCCGTCGTCAGCGAGGCCCGCGTATCGTCTGCATCGGCGGCGGCACCGGCATGCCTTCGGTGCTGCGCGGCGTCAAGGCCTACACCGATAACATCACCGCCGTGGTTACGGTGGCCGATGATGGCGGCAGCTCCGGACGTTTGCGGCGAGAGATGGGGCTGCTGCCGCCCGGCGATTTTCGCAACAATCTGGCAGCGCTGTCTGAGGCCGAGACCATTACCCGGCGTCTGTTTCAATATCGTTTTCCCGAGGGCACGGGCCTGCGGGGGCACGCGTTTGGCAATCTTTATCTGGCGGCCATGGCGGGCGTCACCGGCTCTTTCGAGCAGGGCCTGCTCATGTCCAATCGGGTGCTGGCGGTGCGGGGGCGGGTGCTGCCCTCCACGCTGTCGCTGGTGCAACTGCTGGCGGATGTGGTGGATGATGAAGGTCGGATTGAGCGCATTGTCGGCGAGTCTTTGATCCCCAAACTCGGGCGAGGCAAGCGCATCCGCCATGTCTATCTTGAGCCGGACGATCCGCCCGCCTATCCCGAGTCCATCAAGGCGATTCTCAACGCCGATATGATCATCGCCGGGCCCGGCAGCCTCTACACCAGCGTGATCCCCAATCTGTTGGTGCCGGGCATCGCCGAAGCGCTGCGCGCCTCGCGGGCGTTGAAGGTGTATGTGTGCAACATCGCCACCCAGCCGGGCGAGACCGATGGCTATGATGTGGATGATCACATGCAGGCTTTGGAGCAACACGCAGGGCGCAATCTGTTTCAGTATGTGTTGGCCAATGATAAGTGGCCCATGAAGCCCCCGCCCGGCGGCGCTTCGGAGTGGGTGCCCCTGCCCGAAGCCCAGCGGGGCGCTTATCGGCTGATGACGGCTTCCCTGCAAGACCCCGAACGCCCGTGGCGGCACGATCCGGAGAAGATGGCGCGGGCGTTGATGGATCTGCTGGCGCAGCATACCGGCGGGCACGCGGGCAGGTTGGATTGAGCGGATTGGGGGCGTTCGGACGACAGCCGATATTGCAGGCCCATCCAAAAATCACTGCAAATCGCCCCTCCAAGCCCATGAACTTGCTATTTCAGGTGGTTTAGGGTATCCTCAGATGGGCAAATTTGCCCGGTTGTCAAACATGACAAATCAAAAACAAACCCCTCAAACATAAAATTCTACGGAGGAAAAAATGACTTTACGAGTTGCAATCAATGGTTTTGGCCGTATTGGCCGCCAGGTCTTCAAGGCTATCAAAGAAAATTATCCCGAGGATATCGAGGTCGTTGCTGTCAACGATCTGGTTCCCACCGCCACCAACGCCCATCTGCTGAAATACGACTCCAACTATGGTCGCTTCGATGCGGACATCCAGGTGGATGAGGAAGGCCATCTCATCGTCGATGGCGAGAAAATCCTGGTTTTCTCTCAGCGCAATCCTGCGGATCTGCCCTGGGGCGAGCTGAATATCGACGTGGTGGTGGAATCCACTGGTCTCTTCCGGGCCCGCGACAAGGCCGCGCTGCATCTGGATGCGGGCGCCAAGAAGGTCATCATCAGCGCTCCCGCCACCGACCCCGACCTGACCGTGGTGCTGGGCGTGAACGAGGGCGACTACGATCCCGCCAAACACAATATCATCTCCAACGCCTCCTGCACCACCAACTGCCTGGCCCCCGCGGCTAAGGTGGTGGATGACAACTTCGGTATCGTCAAGGGGCTGATGACCACCATTCACTCCTACACCAACGACCAGCGCATTCTGGACCTGGTGCACAAGGATCTGCGCCGGGCCCGCGCCGCCGCCATCAACATCATCCCCACCACCACGGGCGCAGCCAAGGCCGTAGGCCTGGTCATTCCCAAGCTACAGGGCAAGTTCGATGGCATGTCCATGCGCGTGCCCACGCCCACCGTCTCCATCGTGGACTTCGTGGCCACCATCGAAAAGCCCACCACCACCGAAGAGCTGCTGGACGCGTTCCGCGCCGCGGCCAATGGCCCGCTCAAGGGCATCCTGGGCGTCAGCGAAGCGCCTCTGGTCAGCATGGACTTCAAGGGCGATCCCCGCTCCTCCATCGTGGATGCGCAATTCACCCAGGTGCTGGGCGGCGACATGGTCAAGGTCGTCACCTGGTACGACAACGAATGGGGCTATTCCAGCCGCGTGGCCGACCTCTGCAAATACATCTACGACAAAGGCGTCTAAACGATTGCCGCGCCCGGCGTATCCGTCGGGCATCTGATTGACCTGCCGATGCGTGAAGCGTGATGCGTGAGAGAAAAGCCTCACGTTTCACAGCTTCACGCATCTTTTTTTACTGGAGCGAAAGCCATGAATAAAAAAACAGTACGGGATTTGAATCCGCAGGGGCGACGCATCCTGGTGCGGGTGGATTTCAATGTGCCGCTGGATGAGCATCGCCAGATCACCGACGACGCCCGCATCCGCGCGGCTCTGCCCACCATCACCTGGCTGCTGGAGCGGGGCGCTCGCCTGGTGCTGATGTCGCATCTGGGTCGCCCCAAGGGCAAATACGATCCCCGCCTGAGTCTGGCTCCGGTCAGTCATCATCTGCAAAGCCTGTTGCCCGATTATCGTGTGCGCATGGCCAGCGACGTCATCGGCCCCGACGTGGACATCCTGGTCAAGGACATGCAGCCGGGCGATGTGGTGCTGCTGGAGAATCTGCGATTTTACCCGGGCGAAAAGAAAGGCGATCCCGACTTCGCGGCGGCCCTGGCCGCGTATGGCGATGATTACGTGAACGACGCCTTCGGCGCCTGCCATCGCGCCCACGCCTCCATGGTGGCCGTTCCCGAGGCCATTCGGGCCAGGGGCGGCGCGGTGGTTGCCGGTTTTTTGGTGGAGAAGGAGATCGAATTCCTGGGCAACGCGGTCAACAACCCCGTGCGCCCCTTCTACGCCATTCTTGGCGGAGCCAAGGTCTCCGATAAAATCGGCGTCATCCGCAACCTGCTGACCAAGGTGGATGGGCTCATCATCGGCGGCGGCATGGCCAACACCTTCTTCGCGGCCAAAGGCTACGAGATGGGCCAATCGCTGGTGGAGCAGGAGGCCATCGAGCTGGCCAAAGATCTGCTGGCCGAATCGGGCGACAAGCTGCATCTGCCCATCGATGTGGTGGCTGCGACTGAGTTCAAGGCGGACGCCGACGCCATCATCGTTCCCGCCGACCAGGTTCCATCTGACCGCATGGTGCTGGACATCGGCCCGGAGAGCATCGCCGCTTTCCAACAATTGCTGGCCGGAGCCAAAACCGTGGTCTGGAACGGGCCGCTGGGCGTCTTCGAGATGCCCAAATTCGCCAAAGGCACCTTTGCCATCGCCCAAACCCTGGCCGCTCTGCAGGAGGCCACCACCATCATCGGCGGCGGCGACTCGGCCGCGGCCATCAAGCAAGCGGGCCTGACCGATAAAGTCAGCCATGTCTCCACCGGCGGCGGCGCCTCCCTGGTCTTCCTGGAAGGCAAGCCTCTGCCCGGCATCGAGGTTCTGGATGAGCGCTAGCCGCAAAAATGAAGCCCCCAAAAGAGTGCAGCCACATCCCAAAGATCGCTCTCTGTGGGATGAATGGGCAAAGAATCTCCTGCGTTATGATGAGCCGTTGATCATGGAACGAGATCAGCCTCAGTCACAACAGGATCGAGCGTCTTTGTTTGCGGATGACTTGCAACAGAAGGACTGATCTCTATGAGTTTACTTGATCGCCTGAAGAAGGCCCTCTCGGCCCCGGGCGGCGGCAACCGCAACTATTGGGTGCACGTCCGCTGCAAACGCTGCGGCGAAGTCATCACCGCCCGCGTGGACATGATGAACGACCTCAGCCGCGACTTCGACATGGGCCGGTTCACTGTGCGCAAGGTGCTGGTGGGGGATGGCGCGCATCGCTGTTTCCAGCGCATCGACGTCACCCTGCACTTCGACAAAAACAAAAGGCTCATCGACCGCAGCATCACCGGCGGCGACTTCCTGCAGCTGAA
>JALSPL010000533.1 GCA_026985975.1 Anaerolineae bacterium
CAGGATATGGGGTACAATCTGGTGATTTTCATTGCGGCGTTGCAGGGGATTCCCAAGAACATCACCGAGGCTGCGCGCATCGACGGCGCCAACACCTGGCAGTTGTTCTGGCGCATTACGATTCCCTTATTGATGCCCACCATCCTTCTGACTTCGGTGTTGACCATGATTTCCGCGTTTCAGGTGTTCGATATCATCCAGGTGATGACCGACGGCGGGCCGCGCGATCAGACGCAGGTGCTCTTGTTGAATATCTACAACTACGCCTTTCGATATCAGAAAATGGGCTGGGCTGCCGCCGTGTCGCTGGTGTTCTTCTTGCTGGTTCTGACGATTTCAATTGTACAGAGTCGCTTTCTGCGAACTGATTGGGAGTATTGAGCATGAATGCATCCTCCTCCATCCACCCCAAAGGCCAGAGAAAATTCAAGATCCACTACGCCTATTTCATCCTCATCCCCCTGGCGCTCATCGATCTGGTGCCCTTCGTGTGGATGATCCTGGGCTCATTTAAGAGTGGGGCTGAGATTCGACAAATCCCCCCCACTTTTTTCCCTCATCATTTTACGCTGGATAATTACCGCACTGTTCTCAGCGATCCCAACCTGCCCCTGGCAACCTTTTATCGCAATTCCGCAATCATCGCTTTGGCCAATGTGGTGCAGGTGTTGTTTACCAGTTCTCTTTTTGGCTATATCTTTGCAAAATACAATTTCAAGGGCAGGAAGATACTGTTTTGGTTCATCCTGGCCACAATGATTATACCCAGTCAGGTGACCATGATTCCTGGCTATCTTATCCTGGCCAAACTTCATTTGATCAACAAGCTATGGGCGCTGATTATCCCCTCGGCTATTGACGCCTTTGGCATCTTCCTCTTCCATCAGTTCGCCTATTCCATCCCCAATGAACTCATTGACGCAGCCCGGGTGGATGGCGCCTCAGAATTTCAAATCTACTGGCGCATTGTCCTGCCCCAATTCAAGCCCGCCCTGGCCACCATGGGCTTGCTGACCTTCATGTTCAACTGGAACGCCTACTTATGGCCGTTGATTGTGTTGACCGAACAAAATGTACGTACGTTGCCAATCATTCTCACCTGGTACTCCACGCGCATGGGCAACAAATATCATCTGACCATGGCTGCCGCGGTCCTGGTCGTCATGCCCGTATTGATAGCCTTCGCTTTTGTTCAACGTTGGATCGTCGAAGGCATCACCCTTTCTGGGATGAAAGGATAATATGTGATTTTTGCAAAAGGAGTGATTCATGACGAAAATAGCCTTTATCGGCGCTGGAAGCCTGGAATTCACCTTTGAATTGGTGAGAGACATTCTTACTTTTCCTTTGTTAGAAGACGCCACGCTGGCCCTGATGGATATTGATCCTGAACGACTGACCTGGGCCAAGCAGGGAGTGGAAAAAATTGTCACCGCTGGGAATTATCCCGCCCGGGTGGAGGCCACGCTGGATCGGGCCGAGGCCCTGAAAGACGCAGACGTAGTGCTCACCACCATCCTGGCCGGTTCCACCGAGGTGTGGCGGCACGACATTGAGATCCCCAAGAAGTACGGCGTGGACATTAACGTCGGCGACACCCGTGGCCCCAGCGGCATCTTTCGCTTCCTGCGCACCATCAATCCTATGATGGCGATCGTGCGGGACATGGAACGCTACTGCCCCGACGCCGTGCTCCTGAACTACACCAATCCCATGGCCATGCTGGTCTCCGCCATCCAGAAGCAATCGTCCATCACGGTGACGGGCCTGTGCCATTCGGTGCAGGGCACGGCCATGATGCTGGCCCGCTGGATCGGCGCTCCCTTCGAGGAGATCAACTATCTCTGTGCGGGCATCAATCACATGGCCTGGTATCTGGAATACAAATGGAAGGGGCAGGACGCCTATCCCCTCATCTACGAGGCCGTCACCCAGCGTCCCGAGATTTACAACGAAGAGATTGTTCGCAATGAGATGTTCCTGGCCCTGGGCTACTACGTCACCGAATCCAGCGGCCATAATTCGGAGTACAACTGGTGGTTCCGCAAGCGCCAGGACCTCATCGAGCAGTATTGCCTGCCCGGCACCGGCTGGAATCCGGGCGAATACGCCTACATCCTCAAAGAGTACCAGCGCCGGGAGCATGTCTGGAAAGATGAGGTCAAGGCCTGGTTGAACAAGCCGATGACGAAGGAGGATCTGCAACGTGGGCATGAATACGCGGCCTATATCATCAACGCGCTGCAAGGGGGCGAGCCATTCAAATTCAACGGCAACGTGCCCAATACCGATTTGGTAAGCAATCTGCCCCAGGGGGCGTGTGTTGAAGTGCCCGTCTGGGTGGATCGCTCCGGTTTTCAGCCCGTACACGTGGGCCCGCTGCCGCCCGAAGTCGCCATAATGACCAACCTATCCAGCAGCATCGAGGAGCTGGCCATCCAGGCCTCCATCGAGGGCGATCCCGAACTGGTTTACAAAGCCATCATCCACGATCCCCTGACCGCCGCCGTGCTCTCCCTGCGGGAAATCCGGGAGATGGTGAATGAGCTGTTTTCTGTTCACAAGGACTTTCTCCCCCAGTTCAAAACCCACCGCGTCTGAGATGTCTTTTGAGCGGCGTTGTGTGCTCCTGACTCTGCTGCTCGCGCTCATGCTATCGGGCAGCGCTTGCGCCCGTACCGCTCCGCCTGTACCATCCCCCAGCATCATGTCCGAAACCCCAATCGCTGATTTCGTTCCCCATCCTGCCTGGTGGCAGCCGCAGCCAGGCCTGACCTGGCAATGGCAACTGACCGGGAAACTCGACATGGATCTGCACACCGATGTCGTCGATATTGATCTCTACGTTGGACAATCCGTGATCGATTATTACCACAGCCGGGGGACGCGGGTCATTTGTTATATCAGCGTCGGCTCTTTCGAAAACTGGCGCCCCGACGCGACGCAATTTCCAAAGGAGGTGCTGGGCAAGGATTATGAGGGCTGGAGCGGGGAGAAATGGCTGGACATCCGCCGCATCGACCTCCTCGCGCCCATTATGCTCGCTCGCCTGGACTTGTGCGCGGCCAAGGGTTTTGATGCCGTGGAGCCGGACAACATGGAAATCTACGGCGAAAACACTGGCTTTCCCCTCACCTACCAGGACCAGTTGCGGTATGTCCAATGGCTGGCCGAAGAGGCCCACAAGCGAGGGCTGGCCATGGGCCAGAAAAACGCGCCCGATATGACCCGGGATCTGGTGGACGTCCTCGACTTCGCCATCCTCGAAGATGCGTTCTACTACCATTGGGCCGAAGACATGAAACCTTACGCCGACGCAGGCAAGGCGGTCTTTGCCGCCGAATACACCGATATGCCCGGAGATTTCGAAGAGGCCTGCCGCCAGTCCCGACGGCTGAAATTCAGCGCCATCCTCAAACACCGCGACTTAGACGCGTGGGTGAAATTCTGTCCTGACCAACCATGAACCGACATCGCAACAAGTCGCTGAATCGCTACGACGCCGGGCTGGCGGGATTGGCGTTCTTGCTGCCCCTGGCGCTTTACGTCCGCACCCTCACGCCGGGCCTGCTTCCTGGCGACAGCGGAGAGTTTCAGACCCTGGTCTTTCTGTGGGGAGATACGCATCCCACGGGCTACCCGGTCTACCTGACGCTGGCGAAGCCGCTATCCCTCCTGCCCCTGCACGACATCGCCTGGCGGGTCAATCTGTTCAGCGCCATCATGGCGGCGCTGGCCGTGGCCGGATTTTACATCGCGGCCCGGCAACTGACCCGATTTCGGGCGCTGGCGTTGGCGGGCGCGCTTTTACTCGCGGTCGGAACCACTTTCTGGTCCCAGGCCATCATTGCTGAGGTGTATGCGCCCGGTGCGGCCTTCCTCATCGCCATTCTGGGCCTGCTGCTGTGGTGGGATGCGACGAACTCCGATTGGATGCTGCTCGTTGCCGGGACGCTGGGCGGGCTCAGTCTGGGCGTGCACATGAGCGTGGCGCTGATCGCGCCGGCAGTTCTGCTTTTTCTGCTCCTGCATTGGCGGCGCGGCTGGCGCATGTGGGGAATGGCCGCCGCGGGCGCGGTGGCGGGCCTGGCGCTCACCCTGACGCTTTTCTGGCTCATCGATCGCCACAACCCCTCCGCCAACTATTTCCATGCCGTCATCCTGCCCTCCATCAGCGCCTGGGGGATGACGCCAGCGGACCTGAATTCACCCTGGAAGCGGCTCTGGTTTGGTTGGAGCGCACAGCAATTCCGCCCCTTCATGTATCAGACCGACGTCCTGGGCGAGCAGTCCAATCAATTCTGGCAAGGCCTGCCTGCAGAGATCGGCGGCGTCACGCCCTGGCTGGCGGTGTTTGGGGGCATTTGGCTGCTGTGGAAACGAACGCGAGCGGGCCTGTTGCTCCTCTCGGCGCTGGCGACGCAACTGCTGTTCGTCTTCACCTACGCCATCTGGGACCTGTACGTCTTCTTCATTCCCGCCTACATCCTCATTCTCCTGCTGGCTGTCGCGGGCTTGGGCGCCATCGCAGCAGGCGCGCTGGGGCTGATCAGAAAAATCGCGCCGGAAAACACGGCAAACTGGATGGGCGCAGCGATCCAAATTGGTTTGGCCCTGCTTTTACTGGGAGGCGTGGCCTGGCCCATCTTCCGGCCTCAAAAAGATGCTGTGCTCACCGGGGTCGACCCCTTCGATTTCGAGGAATATCCGGCGTACAATCCGCAACTGCTACCCATCGCCCAATCAACCGTCTCCGCCCTGCCCGCGGACACCATTCTCTTCACCGATTGGGACGCCATCTGGCCTTTGTACTACGCGGCTCAAATCGACGCTCATCGCGCGGACCTGATTTTTCACGAAACCTATCCCCGGGACGATCGGCCCGAGCTGGCGGATTCGGCCATCACCTACATCCGCCAACAGATCGACCAGCACCCCATCTTTTTTAGCGAACGGGAATCGAAATTGCAACAGGCGGGTTTTCGACTGCGCATCGTGCGAATCGGGCCGCAGCGCCTGTTCCGCGTGGAGAAACAACCATGAAAAACTATGACGTTCTGGTCGCGGGGGAGATCAACCCCGACCTGATTCTCAGCGGCGATGTCACGCCTGCATTCGGGCAGGTGGAGAAATGGGTGGAAGACGCTACGCTGACCGTGGGCTCCTCCTCGGTCATCTTCGCCTGCGGCGCCGCCCGTCTGGGCCTGAAGGTCGCTTTCATCGGTCACTGCGGCGACGATCTCTTCGGGCAATTCATGTTGACCGAGATGAGGCGGCGACGCGTGGACGTCAGTCATGTCAAGGTGCATTCAGAGGAGCGCACGGGCCTGAGCGTCATCCTCAACCGGGGAGAAGACCGGGCCATCCTCACCTATCCGGGCCTCATTCCCGCCCTCCAGGCCGAGGACATCCCCGACGCCTTGCTGGCCCGCAGCCGCCATCTGCACATCGCCTCCTACTTCCTGCAAACCTCACTCCGGCCAGACCTGCCCGATCTCTTCGCCCGAGCCCACGCCTGGGGCCTCACCATCTCCCTGGACCCCAACTACGATCCCAGCGAGCAATGGGCGGGCTTCGATGAGCTGCTGGCCCTGACCGACCTCTTCCTTCCCAACGAAAGAGAGGCCTTGTCTCTGACCCGCGCCGCCTCTGTGGAAGCAGCAGCGACGCAATTGGCCGAAGTCACGGGCGTGGCGGCCATCAAGCTGGGCGCTGCGGGCGCGGTGGCCGCGCAGGGCGATGATCTCGTCCGGGCATCCTCCATCCCCGTGCGGGTAGTCGACACCGTGGGCGCGGGCGACAGCTTCGACGCCGGGTTCATCTATGGCTTTTTGCAAGGCTGGCCCCTGGTCCGCTCCCTGCGCCTGGCCGCGATCTGCGGCGCGCTTTCCACCCGCCAACCGGGCGGCGTGAACGCCCAACCCACTCTGGAAGAAGCCCTGTCCCGCATCTAACCGGACGGCAAGAGCACTGTCACCTCGCTGAAGCGGCGGAAATGTTTTTGATCAAACGTGAAAATTTGCAAGACGTCTTCTCCGATCATCCACGCCGCGTTATAGGCATCGATGAAATCCACGTTTTTGTCCGCATACCAGGTAATCGCCTGAGTGATCATTTCCGCCTCAGGGATAGTCAGTCCCGGCGTATTGAGGATGATCAACACATACTCCTGAATGGTGGATCGGGGCAATCGATAGGCCGATTCCATGACCCACACCAGTTCCGCCATGACCATGGCATTGCTGACAAGCTGCAACTCCCCCGCAGCGGCTCTTGTCAACAGCCGCTCGACTGCCTCAGCCTGTTCCGAAATATCATTGGTCAGATAGCGTAGAAAGATATTGGCGTCGACAAAGTAATTCATGCTTTCCCGCTCCGTTTTTCGGCCCACTCGCTCATTACCTTTTTCCGAATCGCGTCGAAATCCTGGGGTTCAGAAACCTGTATCACGCCGCGCAGATCGAGCAACGTGCGCCTGATCGGTTTTACCCGCACTTCATCACCTTCGCGCAAAAAAATGACGCGATCCCCTTCGGAAATATCCAACCATTCTCGCACCTTTTTAGGAAGCGTAATTTGACCGCGACGGCCAATTTTCGTTGCTGACATTTTATACTCCTGACATTCAATAGATCGACTGATAAATATCATTCTATCACGCAATTCTAATTTTATCAAGCAAAATGAAGGATAAAATGGCAAACTCATTATTGGATGACATGCT
>JALSPL010000534.1 GCA_026985975.1 Anaerolineae bacterium
AAACCATCTAAAATTCTTGTATGCGGAGCAAAAAGTTACACAGAGAACCACTGAGGAAAATCGAGAGCTTCACAGAGGATTTTTAGAGATTTCTCTGTGGTTCTCTGGCAATCTCTGTGAAACGCTGTGTTCCTCTTTGGTTCTGGCTCGGCCAGGGGTTGGGTTGTCAAAATGCAAAGGAAAACACCTGGTTTCGTCAAGAAAAAGAGGCTTGTAACTTTCTATGTGTAAGAACTGGACACTGGCGTTTTCCACTTTTGCCACGGATTACACAGACTTTCACGGAAAAATCAGGCAGATCAAAGGAAAAA
Organism: Anaerolineae bacterium; assembly: GCA_026985975.1. Taxonomy (GTDB): domain Bacteria; phylum Chloroflexota; class Anaerolineae; order J102; family J102; genus M2005. The sequence goes on from JALSPL010000534.1 coordinate 312, forward strand.
TCCGTGGGAATCCGTATAATCTGTGGCAAAAATACGCTGTCACGCGGCCAATATGATTTTCGCCAGACGCCAGTAAGAATTTCACGGTTAAGCCGTCAATGTGATCTCTGTCATAGACTTGGCGCGTTTTTTGGAAGAAGATATGAAAGAAAAGGAGAAAGGCATTCAGTCCATCCTTTTTGATGTTTTCAGGCCCTTTTCGCTTTCCCGACGCCGTTGTTACGCCCTGCACTGTCCGCCATCCCGCCTGCAAATTTTCCGATTTCCAATCGTGGGTCCACTGAAAAAAGGTTATTTTATCACAGAGACACGGAGAACACGGAGAAAATCATGGCAGTTCACAGAGAAAAGAACTCCGAACCTCCACCCTTTTCTTCCTCCGTGCCCTCTGCGCCTCCGTGGTGAGGCTTTTTTCAGGCGACTCAATCGTTTTTTTTTGCAAGGATATATTACTATTTTGGAATATAGTGGCAAAGGGACGTGTGACAGGACGCAGCGCAATAGTCGGATAGCCGAACGCCAACAGGAGCGAAACCATGTCACCCGAAACAATTCCGAAGATGCTCCAGGAACTGACATTCACCCGCGATATGACCCCGGAGCAGATCGAAAAATTAGCCGGTCTGGCATTCGAGGTCAGTTTTCCCGCAGACTTCACTATCTTCAGAGAGAAAGACGCAGGAGAACTCCTCTATCTGATCAAGAGCGGGCAGGTGGCGCTGTATGTGAGCGTGCCCGGCCAGGGTCGTAAGACCATTCTCACCCTGGGCCCGGGCCAACTGTTGGGCTGGTCTTCGCTATTCGCTTCAGGCCGCAAGACGGCCAGCGCCCGCACCGTTACGCCGGTGGAGGCCCTCGCGTTCAACGCCGCACAATTGCGCGAGCTCATGGATGAGGACAAGGACCTGGGTTACGCCATCCTCTGGCGCGTCGCCGATGTGGTTGCCAGCCGCCTCAAGGCCACGCGCTTGCAGTTGATGGACATTTTCGCTCCTGGCAAAAACACCTGAAGAGGAGGAGGCATCATGCCAGACTTAACGCCAACCATCGGCGCTTTTGCGAGCGTCGAAAAGGCGGCTCTGCAAAGCATTCTGGACGCGTTGAAGGGGGCGGGGTACACGCTGATAGGCCCAACCCTGGGCGAAGGTGCGATCATCTACGACGAAATTCAGGGGATCGACGACCTGCCCAGGGGCTGGCGCGACCATCAAGAACCCGCGGCCTACCGGCTCCAGCGCCGGGAGGATGACGCGTATTTCGGCTTTGTTGTGGGACCGCATTCGTGGAAAAAATATCTGTTTCCGCCCCGGCAGTCGCTGATGAAGGTGCAGCGCAAGGACGGAACTTTTCAGGTGACCGATGAGCCCGATCCCCCGCCGCGCTACGCGTTCATCGGCGTGCGGGGCTGCGAGTTGCAGGCCATCCACATCCAGGATAAGGTTTTTCTGGGCGGGCCTTATCAGGACGCCCACTACAAGGCCCGGCGTCAGCAATCTTTTGTGCTGGCGGTGAATTGCACCGAGCCGGGCGGAACCTGCTTTTGCGCTTCCATGGGCTCGGGCCCGCGAGCCGGGGCGGGGTTTGATCTTGCCCTGACCGAGCTGGACGATATATTCATCGTGGAAGTGGGCTCGGAGGTGGGGGCCATGATGATGCGGGAGTCGGGCTGGCGGCCCGCGGGCGCTTTCGAGCTGCAACAGGCCCGGGAGGCCCTGGCCGCGGCCGAGAAGAACATGGGCCGCCATCTGGACACATCGGACCTGCCCAATCTGCTCTATCAGAACCTGGAGAACGCCCGCTGGGATGACGTGGCCCGGCGTTGTCTTTCCTGCGCCAACTGCACCATGGTTTGCCCCACCTGCTTCTGCAACGATGTGCTGGAGGTCAGCGATCTGTCCGGCAAGAATGTCGAGCGGGTGCGGGTGTGGGATTCCTGTTTCTCCATCGAATTCTCGCATGTGCATGGCGGCAACATCCGCCCGCACACCCGGGCCCGCTACCGGCAGTGGCTCACCCACAAATTCGCTTCCTGGATTGATCAATTCGGCGTCATCGGCTGCGTGGGCTGCGGTCGCTGCATTACCTGGTGTCCCGCGGGCATCGACGTCACCGCAGAAGTCGCCGCTATCCGGGGGGAGGTGTGATCATGTTGAACACGATTCTGACGCCATCAAGCCCGGCCTCCGCTCCGGGCCCCATGCTCTCCCACCCCGCCCGCATCCTCGATATCAAAGAAGAGGCCTACGCCATCGCCACCTACCGAATCCAGTTCGAGGATCCGGCGCTGCGCGAAGCTTATCGGTTCAAGGCGGGGCAATTCAACATGCTCTATGTGCCCGGCATCGGCGAAGTCCCCATCTCCATGAGCTCCGATCCGGCGGAGCCGGGCGTGATCGGGCACACCATCCGCTACGCGGGCAACGTCACCCGGGCCATCAGCCGCTTGCAAGTTGGAGATGTGATGGGCGTGCGCGGGCCCTATGGCAGCGCCTGGCCCCTGAGCCGCATCGAGGGGGAAGACCTGTGCATCGTCACCGGCGGCATCGGCCTGGCCCCTCTGCGCCCGGTCATCTACCATGTGCTGCGCCATCGCCAGCGCTATGGACGGGTGTATCTGCTCTACGGCGCCCGCACGCCCGACGACATGCTCTATGAAGATGAATTCGAGCAGTGGAAGCAACAGGGGATCAAGCTGTTCCTGACTGTGGATCGGGCCGACGCCGCGTGGAAAGGCAACGTGGGCGTCGTCCCCATGCTCTTTTACCAGTTACGTCTGAATCCTAAAAAGACCACAGTGCTCACTTGCGGCCCCGAGATCATGATCCATTTCGTCATCCACGAGGCCATAGCCCGCCGCATTCCCAAAGAACGCATCTACGTTTCGATGGAGCGCAATATGAAGTGCGGCGTGGGATTATGCGGACATTGCCAGTTCGGTCCCACCTTCGTGTGTAAGGAAGGCCCGGTCTTCTCCTATGCGGCCATCGAGCCATTCTTCGGCGTGGAGGAATTCTGATGAAAGCGCCCAAACGAAAAATCAAACCAGAAGCCGCGAAAAAGCCCAAGCTGGCGGTGTTCAAATTCACCTCTTGCGATGGTTGTCAGCTCTCATTGCTGGACGCCGAAGATGTGCTGCTGGATGTGGTCGACGCGGTGGAGATCGCCTACTTCGTCGAGGCCCGGGACCGAAGGCTGCCCGGCCCCTATGACGTCACCCTGGTGGAAGGCTCCATCTCCACGCCCGAGCATATCGAACAGATTCAGGAGATACGGGAACAATCGAAATTCCTCATCGCCATCGGAGCCTGCGCCACCGCCGGCGGCATTCAGGCCCTGCGCAACTGGCGGGATGTGGACGAATTCGTGCGCATCGTCTACGCCCATCCCGAATACATCGACGCGCTGCAAACCTCGACGCCCATCAGCGACTACGTGCAGGTGGATTTCGAGCTGCGGGGCTGCCCCATCAACAAATATCAGTTGCTGGATGTGGTGACTTCGCTGCTCATCGGCAAACAGCCCCGCACCCCCACATACAGCGTGTGCATGGAATGCAAGCGCCGGGGAACGCCCTGCGTCATGGTCTCCCGGGGCATCCCCTGCCTGGGCCCGGTGACCCAGGCGGGCTGCAACGCCATCTGCCCCGCGGTGAATCGGGGCTGTTTTGGCTGCTACGGGCCCCACGAAGCGCCCAACACCGACGCCTTGGGCCAGCATCTGGAAGATTTGGGCATGACCTCCGCCGAGATCGTGCGGCTGTATCGCAACTTCAGCGGCTATGCGGACGCGTTCCGCCTGGCCAGCGACGTTTATGAGGAGATGATGGCATGACAACCTTGAGAATCGACGTCCCCTACATGGCCCGGGTCGAGGGCGAAGGCGCGCTGAACATCATCGTGGAGCAGGGCGAGATCAAGCATCTGGAGCTGAACATCTTCGAGCCGCCCCGTTTCTTCGAGGCGTTCTTGCGCGGGCGGCATTTTATGGAGGCCCCCGACATCACCGCCCGCATCTGCGGCATCTGCCCGGTGGCCTATCAGATGAGCGCATCCCATGCGATCGATAAGATCCTGGGCATCCAGATCACCCCGGAGATGCGGGCGCTGCGGCGGCTGCTTTACTGCGCCGAATGGATCGAAAGCCACGCCCTGCACATCTATCTCCTGCACGCACCCGATTTTCTGGGATACGAGAGCGCCATCAGCATGGCTGCAGACCCGGCCCTGCGTCCGGCGGTGGAGATGGGCCTGCGCATGAAGAAAATCGGCAACGCCCTGCTGGCCACTATCGGCGGCCGCGAAGTGCACCCCCTGTCGCCCACCGTGGGCGGCTTCTATCGGGCGCCCGCCAAAAACGAGCTGCTGGCGCTGAAATCGGAGCTGGAATGGGGCCTGGAGGCTTCCATCAAGACCGTGGCCTGGACCGCGACCCTGGATTTCCCCGACTTCGAGCCCGACTACGAGCTGGTCTCTCTGCGCCACCCCGATGAATACCCCATGAACGAGGGCCGCATCGTCAGCAACAAGGGCCTGGACATCCCCGTGGAGGAATTCGAGGCCCACTTCATCAACGATCACGTGGCGCATTCCAACGCGGTGCACGTTTATCATCGCGACCACGGCAGTTACAACACCGGCCCCCTGGCCCGCCTCAACCTTAATCTGGATAAACTGACGCCTCTGGCCAAAAAGGCGCTGGCCGAGACCGGCCACAGCTTTCCCAGCAACAATCCCTTCAAGAGCATCGTGGCCCGGGCCGTGGAGGTGGTGTTGGCCTACGAGGAGGCGCTGGACATCATCGAGCACTACGTGCGCCCCGAACCCAGCCGCATCGAAGCCGAGCCCCGGGCGGGCAGGGGATGCCACATCACCGAAGCCCCGCGCGGCATGCTCTACCACCGCTACGAACTGGACGAAAACGGTCTCATCCTCTCTTGCCGCATCGATGCGCCCTCCGCACAGAACCTGAAGCGCATGGAGGATGATCTGTGGGCTTTTGTGCCCCAGGTGCTGGCGCTTCCCCATGATGAGGCCACCTTGCGCTGCGAGCAGCTCGTGCGCAACTACGACCCCTGCATCAGTTGCGCCACGCACTTCATCAAGCTGAACGTGGTGGAGCGATGATGCGCCCATGACCCCACATCAGGCTTCAACCGGGCTTCGCACCCTCATCCTGGGCGTCGGCAACGACTGGGCGTCGGATGACGGCGCCGGGCCGGCGGTTGTGCGCCGCGTGCAAAAGTGGTGGAATGCACGCCTGAGAGATGCGAAGCGGGAGGTCGGGTTTCAGGTTCTGGCCCGGCCCGATCTCTCGCTGCTGGACCTGATGGCCCGATATGATGAGGTCATCATTGTGGATGCGGTGGTGAGCGGCGCCGCGCCGGGGACGCTGCATCGCCAGGTCTGGGAAAAGGGGATGCTTGGGGATAAAGGCGTGGCGCGGGCGTCTTCCCACGGCTTTGGCCTGCGAGAGTTGCTGCAAATGGCCGCATCTCTGGGCAAACTGCCGACGCGGGTGGAGCTGTGGGGCGTGGCGATCGCCAGTACGGAGCCGGGGCAAGGCCTGACGCCGCAGGTGGCGCGGGCGGTGGATGACTTCGCCGCCGAACTGCTGACGCGGCTGCAAGATTGTGAGGTCGCGGTCTGAGCCAGCGCCACAACTCAATGAGAAGACGTTGCGTTTTCCGGGGGCCGCCGGTCGAAATCCTGCGCAGCCAGCGCCGCCCGATACACCTCTCCCAGGGGGACGTCATGCGCCCGGGCCGCGGCCAGACAATCTTCGAACTCGGGCGCCGCTTTCCAGCGGCCAGGCGTCACCTCGGCCAACTTCACGCGAATCGTCCCGAAGCGAGTCGTCACCGTCGCTACGCGACGCGGCAGGCTATAACGCTGCACCTGTTGCTGGCGCACGCCCAGGGTGCTGGTGTGGGCGAAGAGCAGCGCCCGCAATCCGGGCGCGTCCTGCGGATGACACAGGGCGCTGAGCTGCACCGCAGGACGATTTTTCTTCATCTGGATGGGCGTGAACCAGGCGTCCAACGCGCCTGCATCCAGCAACTGCTCCAGCAAAGGGCCCAGCCATTCAGCGGGCATGTCATCGATGTTCGTTTCCAGCAGGATGAGGGTTTCGACGCGTTGGGTGGATTGGGACATAGCAAAAATTCGGTATTTAGTATCTTGACAGTGAAATTCTTGTACGCGGAACAAAAAGTTACACAGAGAGCCACAGAGGAAAATCAAGAGCTTCACAGAGGATTTTTTAGAGATTTCTCTGTGCTTCTCTGGCAACCTCTGTGAAACGCTGTGTTCCTGTTTGGTTCTGGCTCAGCCAGGTTAGATGAAAATGAATCAATGATCAGTATCCGACGCC